>CBFGPY010000187.1:0-5956 GCA_965650755.1 uncultured Chromatiaceae bacterium
CCCTATCACTTCATCACCATCACAGAGTTCAAAGCGCAGCACCACCTGAGCACGTTTGCCCTCTTGTGTTAAAGTGGATTCGACCAGATGCAGACTCGGACACTGCTGACTGAAACGACTGAAATGCAGCGCCATGCTCTGGTAAATCACCAGCGGACGCTGCGGGTTGATCATCACATCATGTTGCTGCATCAGCGGCTGCAAAATATGCGGAAAATTCTGGCCGGAAAAGCGGACATAATCACGCACTAACTGTTCGATAAACTGGCATTGCTGCTGCCGTTCGCCAGACTGGGTCAGCGACAGATAAACTTTGCCGTTCTGGTCCTGAATTTGCACTTCGTCGCCCTGCTCAACACAGTGCAACAATACATCTGCACCTACCATCCCTTCAAAGCGGCAACTGAGCTCGGCAGACAGACCGTAACGGCTCAGCAAATATGCAAACAGTAAATCACCCGGCACACAAAACCTTTTACTGTCGGCATCGTGGATAGGATTAAAATCTTCAGCCACGATTTT
Source organism: uncultured Chromatiaceae bacterium (assembly GCA_965650755.1). Classification (GTDB taxonomy): domain Bacteria; phylum Pseudomonadota; class Gammaproteobacteria; order Enterobacterales; family Alteromonadaceae; genus Pararheinheimera. The sequence goes on from CBFGPY010000187.1 coordinate 523, forward strand.
CGCAAACTGACTGGCCTGCTCGGCACTGAACACGAATTGTTCGCCCTGGCGGCTGACAAAAGCATCAAGAAACATCTGGAACCCATAAACACAGCAAATAGCCCTGCAGTCTAACTGAATGCACCGGTTTGGATGGTATAACCAGTGCGATCTCGATACTTCGAACAGCACACAAAAAAATACTGTATATCCACACAGTAAACGCTTGCTTTTTACACGGAAGCTGATTACTGTATGAACATACACTGTATGCATCACCAGTACCCGAGGTTTTTATGCGCCAATTTGCTTTGACATCATCAGTCGCCCGCTCCCCGCAACCGCAGCTGAAATCAGCGCAAACGGGCTATTATCGTGAAGTCAGTGAGGCGCACCTTGCGGCCGTCTGTCAAACCCTGGCAGCATTGACTTCTGTCAGTGAGCAGCAACAAGGCTGGGTACTGGTACTGGCGCCTCAACTGCATCTGAACAAACAAGTGCTGGAGCAATGTCAGATAGACTGCCAGCGTCTGTTACTTATCAATCAAAAACAAGTACACCGTTATGACAATCTGATGCGGGATGCTCTGACCTGCTCTACCTGTAGCGCTGTCGTCAGCTTTTTACCGGCTGATTGTGCGGAACTGGCCGATTATCAGTATCTGGCCAACAAATATCAGACTAAGCTGATTAATCACTGTAGCGCCGGGGCGACCACTCACTAAGCCAGCACCGGGTGCTGGTAATGCTGACACAGGCCCTCCCTAAACAGGGGGCCCAGCACAGGATGTTCGGGCAGGTGTAACGTCTACACAGGGAGTCCACAAATTACGCCTTCCGACACACGTTCGTAGTTGAGAAACAAGTCACTGTACCTTTGCCGGGCTCTATTCGGTACAATCACCTTTTCGCTGATGAGCCGGATAATTTGATGAATTGTTACTGTGGACAGCCAAAGCGCTATCAGGATTGTTGTCAGCCCTGTCACACCGGACTAGGTCCGGCACTGACTGCAGAGCAATTAATGCGGTCCAGATTCAGTGCTTATGTGCTGCAACTGGTTCCCTACATCGCAGACACCTATTACCCGGCTGTACAATCGACAGAGGCCATAGCTGAGATTGCCGCATTTGCGGGTAGTGCACGCTTTCTTGCACTCCAGGTGCTGGCATCTGGCGACACGCCGGTCATTGAACCAGACCAATTTCCAGTTTTACCATCAGCTTTTGGCGTGTCCGAAGCGTCTAAAACTCTTAGTTATGTGCATTTTAAGGTCTGGTTCTTAGTTGCGGATAAATTGCATCTGCTGGAAGAACATTCGCGCTTTGTCCGCATAGACGGACAATGGCGTTATGTCGACGGCGTGTTATTGCCCCACGCGGTAGTGAAAATCGGCCGTAACGATGGCTGTCCCTGTGGCAGTGGTAAAAAATTTAAAGCCTGCCATTCACATTGGTTAAACCAGCAGCCGGTGGTTTTCCCGCCAGCGGGGTGAACCGCCCCAAGCAACGGAGTCGCTGTGACAAAGTGGCTCCCGCAGCAAAACTTATGGCCGCAGTTCAGGCTGCTGCCGGCTCGTGCAATTGTTCGAGCACATCATAAAGTAGAGTGGCATCCGTGGCCTGCAGCGGTGCTGCCTGTTTGGCCAGGTGGCGCTGACAGTGCAGAGATAGATTGTCGGATAAATCTGCAGAGAGTTTTTTTGCATCGTGCCGCACCACCGTCGGCGGCGGTTGGAGTAATAAACCGAGCCGCATTGCGGCAAAACCGCCTTGCGTCATCAATTTCGTATGCTGTTGTAATGTCGGTAAGTCGTCAGGTTGCAAGCCGTAATCGCGCTGTGGCACGAGTTGCAGTTGCTGGCGAAGGTCGACGGATTGTGGTGTTGCCTGCTGGTCCGCCAGACAAAATCCGGCTTGTTCTTCAATCGCCGGAGATAAAAATGCTAACCATAAACGGAAATCCGCCTGCAGCTGCTGCTGCACAGACTGGTTCAGTTCATTACCAAGTTGCCATTCATTAATAAGCATGGGAGTCGTCTGGTCCAGACACAGAATTGCTGAGATTATCGGCAGTCAGTCAGCAAACTTGAGATATTTGCTTTACAACATCACTTTTTTTGATAATATGCCCGCCACGTGGAGGGGTTCCCGAGTGGCCAAAGGGATCAGACTGTAAATCTGCCGGCACTGCCTTCGAAGGTTCGAATCCTTCCCCCTCCACCATCTTCGCTTTATCTCCGATGCCATTCAGGCAACAGCACAGCAAAAATCCAACTCAGTGTCTTTTGAACTGCAACCAACCGGTCCGCTGTAGCCATTTTGTCACGCATTTCAGCCTGCTTTTTGAGTAAACAATAACATCGACCGGGTCTGCCCTCTGCAATTGAGGGATAACACTGGAACCCGGCAGAGACCAGTTTATCCAGCCTCTGCCTGCTCAGCTGGGTCACGCCTGACGTAATAACGGCAATAGTTCAGTTAATAACGCACTGGCGCCAATCCGCATTCCCGTCGGATTAGCCAGCTGACCAGTGATCTCTTCATACAGTTGCATCAATTCCAAGGCCTGCGCCACAGTTCTGACCCCACCAGACGCTTTAAAACCTACCGGCCTGCCAGCACCGGCGATAGCCGTCAGCATGATCCGGGCGGCTTCCAACGTCACACCCACCGGCACTTTACCCGTTGAGGTTTTAACAAAGTCAGCACCACCTTCAATCGCCAGTTCAGTGGCCTTGCAAATTTGTTGCGCCGTTACTAACTCACCGGATTCGATAATAATTTTTAACGGCGTAGTGCCACAGGCTTGCCGGACGTCATACATAAAATGCTTCACCCGACCATAATCGCCGGTTAGCAATGCTTTGTAAGGCAACACTGCGTCAATTTCGCGGGCACCCGCAGCCAGCGCAGTTTCAATTTCCTGCACTACAACATCCAGGGCCAAGTCACCAGTCGGGAAATTCACTACAGTTGCGACCGGAACCTGCATCTGGTTTTTGTCCAGATGTTGCAGAGTTTGCTGAATAAATTGCGGGTAGACACAAAATGCAGCAGGCACGGCATCCGGACGGGCCGTTTGCTGTAACCACTGCGCCATATCATCAGTAGTGTCCTGCTCGGTCAGCCGGGTTAAATCAAGTAAACGCAGTAATTGTTGTAATCGCAGGGGACTGGTCATGTTGGTAGTTCCTGTTGCTGGTGCGCTTAAGCACTCTTAGGTGTTCTGTATCCTGTCTGATGCAGGCTCTGATGCCGGCGGATTAAAACAGAAAGTACTGCCGTTGCAAAGGGGCATGCAACAGCAGAAATTGAGCCATATCAATTCAATCTAATGACAGCGTCATTTGCTGTTGATGCTGCTTCAGATAACGTTTCGCATCTTGCCAACGCGGATAATATTCCGCGACCAGTGCCCAGAATGCCGGCGAATGATTCATCTGTTGCAAATGCGCCAATTCATGCACGATGACATAATCACTGACCCAGTCCGGCGCCAGTAACAAACGCCAGTTCAGGCAAATGGTACCGTCACTGTGACAACTGCCCCACTTTGTTTGCCAGCCTTTAATCAACAGTTGCCGCCAGGACAATCCCATCATCTTGCTCCAGTGCGCCAGGCGCAAAGCAAAATAATGTTGCGCTTCCTGTTGATACCAGCCTTCCAGCAAACCCAGCACATGCTTTTGCCGGTTTTCTGCTTTAATACGTCTTGAAAGTTGTACCCATAGCGTTTGCCCTTCCATCGTCACTGCTGAAACTGCATCCTCCACCACTCTTAATCGGAGTGCCTGCTCCCGCAGCATCAGTTGTTCGCCGCTGACGGAATAACCTTGTTGTGGCCTTTGTTGTTGCTGCTGCAGGTGCTGCTCAATCCATACTGATTTTTTGCTGATAAAGGCGTCGATCTGCGATTTTTCCAGATACAAAGGCGCCAGCACGGTCAGGCCATTTTGCCCAACCTGCAATGCCAGCGTGCGCCTGCGGCTGGACCGTTTTAACTGATAAGGAATATTGCTGAACTGACAGACTTCGTTCACTGCCTGCTCCGTTGACTGAAAAAAGCCGCCGCAGCATACCCAAGGCTGACCGGAGGCTGCAAGTCCGCTTTAGACAGTCGCTGCTGGTCGATGCTATGATGGCCATCTTCTGCAATTGCGGCATTTTCAAGGAAACGGCTTTAGCTATGAAAATCATTTCATTTAATATCAATGGCCTGCGTGCAAGACCTCACCAATTGCAAGCGCTGGTCGAGCAGCACCAGCCGGATTTTATCGGCTTGCAGGAAATTAAAGTCCACGACGATGAGTTTCCACATGACGAAGTTCAGCCGCTGGGTTATCACACTTATCATTTTGGTCAGAAAGGCCACTATGGCGTGGCGATTTTAAGTAAAACCCCGGCGGACCAGATGTTATATGGTTTTCCAGGCGACACTGAAGATGCGCAGCGCCGCATGTTAATTGGTCAGTGGACATTGTCAAACGGCAAAAAATTCACATTGTTAAACGGCTATTTTCCACAAGGCGAAAGCCGGGACCATCCGGTCAAATTCCCGGCGAAACAACGTTTTTATGCCGACTTGCTGAACTATCTGCAACAGCATCACACCCCTGATGACTATCTCGCCGTAATTGGTGATATCAATATCTCTCCAATCGATCTGGACATCGGCATTGGCGAGCCAAACCGCAAACGCTGGTTAAAAGATGGTAAATGTTCATTTTTACCGGAAGAACGCGACATGCTGCAAACCATCAAAGACTGGGGGCTGATTGACACCTTCCGTCAGCTGTATCCGGAGCGCACTGAACGCTACAGCTGGTTTGATTACCGCTCCAAAGGCTTTGATGACAACCGCGGTCTGCGCATTGATGTGGTGATGGCCACAGCGCCACTGGCTGCATTGTGTGCAGCCAGTGATATCGATTATGAGATCCGCGCGATGGAGCGGCCGTCTGATCACGCACCGGTCTGGTCGGAATTTACGCTGGCCTGAATCGATGTGGTGGTTTTGCGCGCTGTTAATGGCAGTGTATTACCTGGTGCTGGACCGCAAAGTCTGGCACCTGTTGCGTCAGCCGTTACTACAGGCATTGTTTGTCGGCACTTTGCTGGCGCTTTGTGTCCTGTGGCAACTGAAGGCGCAACTACCGGATTTACCACCGGTACATTTTCTTGGCATCACAACCATCGCGCTGTTATTGGGGCTGCGGCTGACGGTGCTGGTGATCCCGCTCGCCTTGCTGTTGCCGCAGCTGGCTGCTTTGGCGCTAGGCCAGCCCGTGGCAGAACTCAATGCTTTCCTGCTGCAGTGGACCACGTTGACACTGGTTGCGCTGCAAAGTTATGGCTGCTACCTGCTCATCAGTCATAAGTTACCGCAGCATCTTTTTGTCGCCATTTTTGTCAGCGGATTTCTCAATAGCTTGTGCAGCGCCCTGACTTTTGTC
>CBFGPY010000188.1:0-5950 GCA_965650755.1 uncultured Chromatiaceae bacterium
CTCGCGCACAATCAGTTCACCTGCAGCGATATCCCATGGCTTTAAGCCGATTTCCCAGAAACCATCCAAACGGCCTGCGGCGACATAAGCTAAATCCAGCGCAGCAGAACCGGTGCGGCGGATGTCTGCAGCTGTGGTAAAGAAGGCTTTAAAGGTTTCGGTGTAGGCATCCAGCTGGTGTTTATGTTTAAACGGGAAACCTGTTGCCAGGATAGTGCCGTTTAAATCAGTGGCGTTGGTCACACGGATGCGGCGACCGTTTAACTGCGCACCACCACCACGGCTGGCTGTGAAGACTTCGCCACGCAGTGGATCATAAATAACCGCCTGATCGAGCTTGCCATTGTGGCGCAGCGCGATTGAGACAGCGAAGTGGGGGATGCCTTTGATGAAGTTGGCGGTACCATCGAGCGGGTCGATGATCCATTGGTATTCACTGTTATTGCTGCCGTAATCGCCGCCCTCTTCACCGATGATATCGTGAGTCGGGTAGGATTTACGCAGGATTTGCACTATGGCCTGTTCTGCTTCTTTGTCGACGTTGGTGACAAAGTCGTTGGTGCCTTTCTGGCTGGTCTGAACCATATCGAGCTGACCACAGGCCCGGGCGATGATATTGCCTGCGCCACGCGCAGCACGAACAGCGATGTTTAACATCGGATGCATAGGGTGAATACCTTATTGTATAAAGAACAGTCAAAAGAGCGGCGCGTATTGTAGCCGCTGGGCGGTAAAAGTAAAGATATTTTGCTTTGCAGTCAGCCCGCAAAGCCATGGTTTATTCCGACTGTTCAGGCACTTTCACGCCCACTTTACGGATCTGTTGTCCGTCCAGCTCTGCCACTATCCAGCTCATGCCAGACCATTGCAAAGTGTCACCGACCACCGGTTTGCCGCCGAGTTTTTTGCCCAGATGATCAGATAAGGTGACGGCATCGCCACAGGTTGATAAATCCAGCGCATAAAACATGGCTAAATCTTCCAGTCGCGCCGCGCCATCCAGCATAAAGTCACCGAAAAACTCAAAATCGAAGTTGCGTTGCGGCGTTTCACTGAACATCCGGCCCAGCACCGGCAAGTCTGCATCGTGACCGATAATACACAGCACATCGCCGGCCATCAGCTTACTGCTGCCGGACGGGTGTAACAGCTGATTGTCGCGAAACAGCGCGACAATCCGGGTATTTTCCGGCATGTTCAGCTGTTTTAATTCGCTGCCAATACACCATTTATCCGGGTTCAGTTTGTAGACAAACATTTCCCACTGACTGGCAAGTTCCACTTCAATGCCAGCGCGGGAGATAGGCGACGGCATCGGTGGAACCACCACATGGGCTTTTTTCGCAAAGAATCCAAGCGTGGTACCCTGCAACAGCAGCGACACCAGCACAATAAAAAACGCTACATTAAAAAACAGCTGGGCATTGGGTAATCCTGCCATCAGCGGGAACACCGCTAAAATGACCGGCACCGCGCCGCGAAGGCCCACCCAGGAAATAAAAGTGCGCTCGCGCAACGTAAAGCTTTTAAACGGCAATAAACCGATAAACACTGACAGCGGCCGGGCAAACAGAATCATCCACAGCGACAACAATAGCGCCGGTACAGCAATAGGCAGCAGTTCGCTAGGCGTCAGCAACAAACCAAGCACTAAGAACATGCCGATTTGACTGAGCCAGGCCAGGCCATCAAACATATGTAAAATGCCATGACGGTTACGGATCGGCTGATTGCCCAGCACCAGACCACAGACATAAACACTTAAAATACCACTGCCGCCGACCGAGCCGGATACTGCGTACAGGAACAGGCCGCCACTGACTGCCAGTAACGGATAAAGGCCGTCGGCAATATGAATGGTGTTGATGAGTTTTAGCAGTACCCAGCCACCGGCGAGGCCCAGCAGGATGCCGACGCCAAATTGCTGAAATAAACTGGCAATGACTTTCCACTCGAACTGGGTTTGGCCTGCTGCCAGCATTGAAATCAACGTGACAGTCAAAAACATCGCCATCGGGTCGTTGCTGCCCGATTCGATTTCCAGCGTCGCGCCCACCCGCTCATTCAGGCCTTTGCCATTGAGTAAATTAAACACGACGGCTGCATCAGTAGAGCCGACAATAGCGCCAATTAACAAGCCTTCAAGCGTGCTTAAATCAAACAACCAGGCCGCGGCGAGGCCAGTGAGACCCGCTGTGATCACCACACCAACAGTCGCCAGTGACAAAGACGGGCCTAATGCTACGCGGAAACTTTTGACATTAGTGCGCATGCCGCCATCGAGCAGGATCACCGCGAGCGCGAGGTTACCGACCAGATACGCCATGGAATAATCATCAAACACGATGCCGCCGGGGCCATCCACCCCGGCAAACATGCCAACAGCGAGGAAAATAACCAGAATCGGCACACCGATTTTACTGGCTACTGAGCTCATCATGATGGCTGCAGCAATCAGGACAGCACCCAACAGGAATAAATTATTGATGGTCGTAGCATCCATGAGGCGGCTCCTGTACTGACTCTAAACTGGTTGGGGAATGGTCGTAGTATTAAAAATGCAGGCGTTAGGCAGTAAATTCAATAGATAATTCAGTATTCAATCGGATAAATATTATTTTCATCATAAAAACATATAGTTATGTTTTAAGTTTTTTAATCTAATTTGGCATAAAGTGTTGTTTTCATCGAATGTGATGCAGCTACAAACCAGTTTTCTGTCGTCTTCGCCTGATTCTGCCGATTATTACGCAATGACGGCTGGTTCAATCTGCCGAACTTTGCGCATCCTGCTGTACCAGGTCTATCAATGCGGCTATATCCGGTGCATTGATTTTACTGACACAACATTGCTGCTGGGCAAAATAATGGCGTTGCACCAGTAACGTCAGCTCAGTCAAAGTCCAGACATGCCCGGTTTGGCTGAAGTTGTGCAGCGGGTCAAAAGTCCACTGCAGCCCCGCACAGTCGATAAGGTAGTCTGTGCCAAACAACAATGCTTGTGGCTGCTGTAAAAATTGTTGCAGTGCCGGCAGGCTGGCAAGCGGCAGCAGCTCGTCACTGCCTGAATACACAAATAAAACCGGAAAGCTGATGTGGGTCATAGGCTGTGTTTCCCAATCGGTGTTGTATTGTTGATTAACTTAGCGAAAACGCTTGCAGCTGTCGCGCCAAACATCAGCCATCAGGCCTGACCGGAAGAAGTGCTTTGCCAAATAACAACGGCAGCCGAAGCTGCCGTTGTTTGTCATGGATAGCTGATTAATGGCGGAAATGCCGCACACCGGTGAAGACCATCGTCATGCCGTGCTCGTCTGCGGCAGCGATGACTTCAGCATCGCGCATTGAGCCACCCGGCTGGATCACCGCTTTGATGCCGGCGGCAGCTGCTGCATCGATCCCGTCACGGAACGGGAAAAACGCATCAGAGGCCATCACTGAGCCTTTGACTTCCAGGTTTTCGTCGGCAGCTTTAATACCAGCGATTTTGGCGCTGTAGACGCGGCTCATCTGGCCGGCACCGACCCCAATGGTCATAGAATCTTTGGCGTACACAATGGCATTGGATTTGACGTATTTGGCTACTTTCCAGCAGAACAGCAAATCACGCAGTTCATCCGCAGTTGGCTGACGTTTAGTCACAACTTTTAAGTCACCCAGGCCTACCATCTTCTGGTCGCGGTCTTGCACTAACACACCGCCGTTGACGCGTTTGATGTCAAAACCAGTGGTTTTGTCTGCCCACTGACCACAAACCAGCAGACGTACATTTGGCTTTTTCGCCACAACTGCTGCGGCTTCTGCGGTTGCAGTTGGCGCGATAATGACTTCAACAAACTGCCGGCTGACAATAGCTTCGGCCGTCGTCGCATCTAATTCGCGGTTAAAGGCGATGATGCCACCAAAAGCTGAGGTAGGGTCGGTCTGATAAGCGCGGTTGTAGGCCGCCAGAATATCGTCGCCAATCGCCACGCCACAAGGATTAGCGTGTTTGACGATAACACAGGCCGGCTCAGCGAATTCTTTCACACATTCCAGTGCGGCATCAGTGTCGGCGATATTGTTGTAGGACAGCTCTTTACCTTGCAGCTGCGTCGCGCTTGCGACTGAGGCTTCCTGAATGCTGTTTTCGACATAAAAAGCGGCAGCCTGGTGGCTGTTTTCGCCATAACGCAGGTCTTGTTTTTTGGTGAACTGAGCGTTAAAGGTGCGCGGGAACTTGCTTGGCGCAGCTTCTGGCGTTTCGTAAGCTGGCAACATAGCGCCGAAGTAGTTGGCAATCATGCCGTCATACTGGGCGGTGTGTTCATAAGCACTGATCGCGAGGCTAAAGCGGGTGGCATGAGTGGTCGCGCCGTTGTTGGCCGCTATCTCTGCCAGAACTTTGTTGTAGTCAGCAGCGTTCACCACAATAGTCACGTCTTTGTGGTTCTTCGCCGCAGCGCGCACCATAGTCGGGCCACCGATGTCGATGTTCTCGACTGCATCTTCCAGCGTACAACCGGCTTTGGCCACGGTTTGCGCGAATGGATACAGGTTAACGACGACTAAATCGATAGGCTTGATGTTGTGAGTGTCCATCACACCTTCGTCGGTACCGCGACGGCCTAAAATACCGCCGTGCACTTTCGGATGCAGGGTTTTGACCCGGCCGTCCATGATTTCCGGGTGACCGGTGTAGTCTGATACTTCAGTGACCGGAATACCGGCGTCAGCCAGTAATTTTGCGGTACCGCCGGTCGACAGCAGTTCAACGCCCTGTGCGTGCAAAGCTTTGGCAAATTCCAGGATGCCGGTCTTGTCAGACACACTTAACAAGGCGCGGCGGATAGGTAAATTTGAGCTCATCGTCAGTCTCTTCTGTTAAATAAAAATCCGGGTCGGGACAGCCAGGGGTTGCAGAAGAATAGTCGGGGAAACCTGGCTTGTCCTCTGAAAGCGGGTTGCAGCAAGAACCGGGCTTTCAGAAACAAAAAAGCACCCGAAGGTGCTTTCTGGCGGGACTCCTCCCGCGGGGGCATTAACTCATGCCGTATTGTTTCAGCTTCTTACGCAGCGTGCCGCGGTTGATGCCCATCAGGTTGGCGGCCCGGGTCTGGTTGCCGCGGGTGTATTTCATCACTTCTTCCAGCAGAGGGCGTTCCAGCTCTGACAGGACCAGCTCGTACAGGTCGTTGACGTCCTGACCGTTCAGCTGTTGCAGGTAATTCGCCACCGCTTTTTGTACCGCGTTACTTAAAGGCTGCGGTTTTTCCTGAGTCTGTACATGGGCGTTGGTGATAAATGGCGAAGTCACGTTTTGATTAAACATTGCCTAGTCTCTTTTACGTTAGGTTGCTGCTAGTTGTTCGAAATACTGATTTAAAGCATCGATTTGCTGTAAAGCGTCCTCAATGCCATTAAATTCACTGCGAAACAGTCCTGCGCTGTCTTGTTCGGCCAGATACCATCCCACATGCTTGCGGGCGATTCTTGGACCTAACACATCACCATATAGCTGATGCAGACCGCGGACATGTTCCAGCAAAATCTGCCACACTTCCTGCAATGCAGGCGGTGGAAGTTCTTGTCCTGTGGTCAGATAGTGCACCACTTCCCGGAAAATCCAGGGCCGGCCCTGCGCCGCACGGCCAATCATAATGGCGTCGGCACCGGTATAATCGAGCACAAACCGGGCTTTTTGTGCACTGGTGATATCACCGTTGGCTACCACCGGAATAGACACTGCCTGCTTAATGGCGCGGATAGTGTCGTATTCGGCTTCACCTTTATACATACAGGCTTTGGTCCGGCCATGCACCGCTAAAGCCTGAATGCCGTTGTCTTCGGCAAGCCGCGCAATCTGGACGCCGTTTTTGTGTTCCGGATCCCAGCCTGTGCGGATTTTCAGTGTAACGGGCACATCCACTGCCGCGACCACTGCCTGAATAATCTGCTCGACCAATTCCGG
>CBFGPY010000189.1:0-5940 GCA_965650755.1 uncultured Chromatiaceae bacterium
AGATAAGGCAGGACGTCGAGGCCAAATGACGCTAACAGTGCAACATTAAACAGCAATCCGGCGAACCCCGCTGTCAGGTATAGCAAACTTAAGGCAAACCCAGGGGAGCGCATGCATAAGTCGACAAAACGCTGGAATTGGAGGTACATCGGGTCATGGCGCCAGTGGCTGACCATTGCAGCGGATTGTTGATTTACCAGTAAATTGGTCCCGCTACTTGTAGTTTTTGTCTTCAACTGCCCCACCAGCCCCACGGCAAAAGATGTGCCCGGTGATACGTTATTAAACAGCCCGGAACCCGTTGTCATTTAACATTTTTATATCAATATTCATCAGACGACACAAGCAACAATCAGCAACAAATCTCAACGCAAGCATTGAGCGTCAGAGTTCAATACTAAGGTCAGATTTACAGCAGGCAAATAACGGGGTATAACCAATTAATTGAGCAATAACTCTAAATATATCATGCCCCAGGCTCAGCACATTGCCGACATCATCATGCGCGGATTTCGCCGTCATTTCCGGCTGTTTCAGCAGATTACTGCCAATGCGCAGCAAAGGTTTGCCAGTGCGGACTGGAGTGGTTTTCTCACCGACAATGCCGAGCGGATCTCTTATTACGACACCCGGGTCAGCGAAACTATCGCCGTGTTGCAGCAAGAATTACCGGTGCATTGTCTTGATGAAGCCTTATGGCAGCAGGTCAAGCAGCAGTACTTGGTCTACCTGCAGTTTCACCCGCAGGCGGAACTGGCAGAAACCTTTTATAACTCGGTGTTTTGCCAGCTGTTCGACCGGCAGTATTTTCATAATCAGAATATTTTTGTTGAATCGACCTTAAGCAAACAACAATTGCCGGCACCGGTCGCCTCCGTCTACGACAGTTATTTTCCGGCCCAGGATGGCTTGCGGCAATGTCTGCGCCGTATTCTGAGCGGATTCAGTTTAGGGCTGCCATTTGAAAATCTGGACCGTGATATCCGGTTGATTGTTAAAACTTTTGTCGCTCAGTCCAGTCACGGCCACCATCCGGTGCATCAAATCCGTTTTGATATTCTCAAATCGGTGTTTTACCGCAACAAAGCTGCCTACATTGTGGGACGGGTGGTCAGTCCGGATGGTCAGCAGCCCTTTATCATGCCGGTGTTGCATCAACGCAGCCGCGGTTTGTTTGTTGATAGCCTCATCACCGACAGCCAACAAATGACCATCATTTTTGGTTTCTCGCGTGCCTATTTTATGGTGGATTTGCCGGTCCCTTCCGCCTTAGTGCATTTTCTGAAGGAACTGTTGCCCCATAAAACCCTGGCCGAACTGTATGCGTCAGTCGGGCTGCATAAACAAGGTAAAACCGAATTTTACCGCGAGTTACTGTTGCATCTGGCCAACAGCCGCGATGTTTTTGTTGCAGCCCCTGGGATTCGCGGTATGGTCATGATGGTATTTACCCTGCCATCTTTTCCTTATGTATTTAAAGTGATCCGCGACCGTTTTGCCGACACTAAACCCTTTGGCCGCGACACTGTTAAACGGCGTTATCACCTGGTTAAAACTCACGACCGGGTTGGCCGGATGGCAGACACGCTGGAATATTCCGATGTTGCGTTGCCAAAAAACCGCTTCTCGGCAGAACTGCTGGCCGAATTGCAACAAAGCATTGCCGGCTCACTGGTGATTGAAGATGATTTGGTGGTGATTAAACATCTGTATATTGAGCGGCGCATGTTGCCGCTCAATCTGGCGTTAGAGCAGGCCAGCCCGGCGGAAAAACGCCGGCTGATGCAGGATTACGGTCAGGCACTGAAAGATATGATCGCCGCCAATATTTTCCCTGGTGACATGCTGCTGAAAAACTTTGGTGTCACCCGTCATGGTCGCGTAGTGTTTTACGATTACGACGAAGTGCAATATCTGCTGGATATGAATTTTCGCGCCATACCGCCACCAGATAACTGGGACGATATGCTCAGCGCTGAGCCCTGGTACCCGGTTCACCCGGGCGACGTATTCCCGGAGCAAATCGCAACTTTTGTTACAGCCCAGCCGGAATTACGCCAGCTGTTACAGGAACTACATCCGGAACTGCTGGATGCCGGTTACTGGCAACAAAAACAGGCCCGGATCAAAAGCGGCATCGTTGAAGATGTATTCGCCTATCCGCAACAACAGCGTTTTATCAACCTGTACCCGCAGGAATTTGCCCCGAAAAGTTAGAGCACTTCAGCAAGGAACTGCGCTAAAATGCCGGCCTTTTCCGCTGTCGGGACTAAATTTTGGCCAATGTTGTGCTGGAGCTGCGCCTGCGCGAGCTTGCAAAAACCACTAAACCTTTTAATGCCCGTGGCAGCAAAGTGATCCGCTGTGATGGCTGCCTGCTGCCTAAAGCGGATTGTCTCTGTGCAATGATCCCCGCGCCTTCAGCCCGCAGCGCTTTTGTATTTCTGATGTATACCGGCGAATGCTACAAACCCAGCAATACCGGCCGGTTGATTGCAGATGTTGCGACCGACAGCTATGCCTTTGTCTGGGACCGTACTCAGCCGGATGCCGGTTTATTGCAACTGTTACAGCGCAAAGACTATTTCCCGGTTGTAGTGTTCCCACATGAATATGCCGCAGCAGAACGTTGCATCAGTACTATCCCGCCAGAGTTCAAGAACGGCAGCAAAAAACCGCTGTTTATCATGCTGGATGGTACCTGGCGTGAAGCCAAAAAGATGTTCAGTAAAAGCCCTTACCTGGATGGTTTTCCGGTGCTGGGCATCAACCCTACTGCGGCGTCAGGTTATGTGCTGCGTGAGGCGGCACATTTGCATCAGTTATGCACGGCAGAGGTCGGTATCGAGGTGTTAAAACTGGCCGGGGATGAACAAGCTGCCGCAGACTTAACCCAATACTTTCAGCTGTTTCGGCGCCAATATATGGCGGGTAAACCGCATCTGCAGTTTGATGAATCTTCAGTCTAAGCCGGCATAAAACTGTAATAACTGACTGAGCAACCAATCCGGTGCATCCAACACCAAATCATGTCCGGCTGTCGGGTGTTGCAGGTGCCGAACCTGCCAGTACTCTGCCAGACGCAGGCTGCAGATCGGTTCAACCAACTGGTCGGCGGCACCACTTAACAGCAATACCGGGCACTGGGGTGTGACGGGCAGACGAAACCGGCTGGCAGCCAGCAACTGGCGCAGCACATTAAGCCGCTGTACCGGCCTGTGCCTGGCAATATCCACCGCATGCTGCAACTGCTGTGACTGCCAGTAGTGGCTGGTTAATTGCAAAATCAGCCGCTCACGCTGTCGCAGCGGTGCGATAAAAGCACTAAGCACCTTGGGATATTGCTGCCAGCGGAGACGCTGATAAAACGGCGTCAAAGCGCCGGCACTGGTGTTGATGAGCACCAAAGACGCCACTTGCTGCGGTGCCAGTACAGCGAGCTGTACCGCCAGCATAGCCCCCAGTGACATCGCCACCAAATGCCATGGCCCTGGGTGACGACGCTGTAGCCGTGGTAGCACCAGCTCTGCCAGTGCCCGCATATCTGCCGGGCTTTGCTCGCGATGATATTGGCCCATGCCGGGTAAGTCCTGACAATACACCGGCCTTCGCGACTGCCTGGCAAGCTCAGCCGGAAAATCGCCCCAATGCGCCTGCTCCCGCGCCAGTCCACGCAATAACACTATCGGTTGTACCATAAGTCATTGGCCTCCATCGCGTTGCGGCTATCCACAGTCGGCAGCCAATGCACATGTGCAGCCGCAGCCTGAAGTAAAAATTCAAACAAAATCAGATGGCTGCGCAAAACTCGTTTCACCCGATGTGGTTTTACCGGATGAAACAGGCCATGGCTACGTAATAATTGAAACGGATTTTTCCGCACCCAGTTCCACGAGCCCATTTCCAGTGTCAGCGGCAACATCAGATGCTGTGCCAGCAACGACTGATCAAACAGGTAATCCCATAAATCTCCGTGACACAGATAGTGCCGGCACTGCGGCTCAAAAATGTAATTCTGATGTGGGTAGGTTTGAAACAATAGCTCCCGCAGCCGGTGCATTTGTGCCAGATGCGCAATAGGCTGGGTGCTGGATTTGGCATATGGAAACCACAAACGGTCGGTCTGACCAAAACCGGAATGGCAATCCAGTACCAGTGAGAATGGCGCCTGAAACAGTCGCTGCCGGACAAAATCACACAGCACCCGGCTTTCAGTTTCAAACTGCCCCGGATGGCCGCGGTACCAGGGTAAAAACTTGCTGTAACGCTGCCCCCCCACCAAAAACGCAGCACCCTCGGTACAATCCTGCGGTGCATTACGCATCAAATCGACATGGCGCGCATTGGAGCGCCAACCACGCAGCATACCGCCAGGATTGAGCAGTGGCAGGATATACAGTTGAACGCGTTCAAACAGTTCAGCAAACTGCAGGTCCCAGCGTAAACGGCTGCACAGGCTTTCCAGATAAGCCAGCAGCACCTGAGTTCCGATCCGTTCAAGACCATGGATGCCACCGGTTAACAGCAGCACCGGCTTGCCGGCAGCGGGTTTGCCAACAGCGACGGCGTAAAGCGGAAATTGTTGCTCTCCGGCATTCACCATCGCCAGGATCTCTGCACTGACGGGGGCCGGTGCATGGCGCAGCAGCAATTCGAGTTGATGAAGCTCTGGCAATGAGTCTTGCAAAACGACTCCGGCAATCGGGAACAAAAACTCAGCATAAGGTACTGAAACCGCAGATTTATGGCAGTTTGGTGAAATTTGATTGCCGCTGCCGGCTGAATGCCTCCTAAGTAGCAAACCACTATGCTGCTGTGGCATAGTACCTGAAGGACCAGAGGAATGGATTGGACCATGTCGAATAAAAAGCTGTTAATCATCAGCCTGTTACTGCCGGCACTTAGTGCCTGTCAGAATCCGCAACGCGGCAGTGAAGAATACTGGTTCAATAAAATGCGGGACGAACAGCGGGCGCAGTGCCGGCTTTTGCCATCACCGCTTGCTGAAAGTTGCCTCAAAGATGTGGCTTCGAAAAAATATGAAGACTTTCAGCGCCAGCGTAACGGCGCTGAACGTTAATCAGAGCCGGTCTGACAGATAAAAATCGACCTGTTTATCCGAACCGGGGATCACCTTTTGACCAGCGGGCCGCATGCCGGCTTTTTCCAGTATGCGTTTGGATGCCAGATTATCCGGCGCAACGATGCCACACAATGTCTGTAATCCCAACACATCACGTGCATAAGCAACGACAGCCAGCGCAGCCTCCGAAATATATCCCTGGCCACTATATTGGCGGAACAAGGCATATCCAACATCCGGATGCTGCAAATAATCGCGTTGCACCAGGCCACATAAACCCAGCGTCACACCATCAGACAGCCGCTCGACCAAATACAAGCCAAAACCGTGTTGCTGATAACTGGCGATAGCACCATTTTGCAGATACAACTCGGCCTGCTGCAAATTTCTAACCTGTTTATCGCCGATGTTTTGTAGGAACTCCGGCTCATTGACCAGCAGTAACATGGCCGGAGCATCGCAAAGCTCGGCATGGCGCAAACGCAGTCTGTCGGTTGTCAGAATTGTTGCCATCAACTTCTCTCCGCTCTGCGATGATGAAAACAAAGCCAGTCTTCGACTGGCTCTATTCATTTATGATCCGACGCGTTTAGTGTCTTGCTCTGCCAGATTGGTCAGGCTGGAACTTAACAACTCTTCATCGGTTTTGCCTTCCCAATAATGCGCATTTTTGATGCCGAGTTTTTCCGGATGAAACACGGGATCCTTGCCCTCAGCTTTTTGCGCTTCATAGTCTCTCAGGCACTTAAACGCCGTTTTGTGCAGCAGGATAATGGCGACAATGTTCAGCCAGGCCATCAGCCCCACGCCAATATCACCCAGTGCCCAGGCCAGATCTGCTGTTTTTACTGTGCCAT
>CBFGPY010000190.1:0-5917 GCA_965650755.1 uncultured Chromatiaceae bacterium
GCAGACCAGCCTGCTGCGCCGACTGCCATTGCATCAGCCGAGCCCGGTGTTCCGGTTCAAATGCTGTCACTGCAATTCCTTGTTAGGTTCAGGCCGACAATTGCACCACAGCTGCCGGTTGCAGGCATGGCGCTAAAATTTGCTGATGCAGGCTCATGATGCCAGCCTGCAGTTCATCAATCAGACTATGCAACTGCACCGTCGAAAGCTCCGCCAGCGCTTGTGGCTTCAGCAGCGTCTGCACTTGTTGCAGCTGCGCGAGAATAGCACCGGCATGCGGCAGCGCTTTAGCCGACGCCGCCACCCGGTTCAGACAATAACTGATTGAGCGCGGAAAATCCGCATAGGTCAGCAGATAATCAATCGCATCCACATCGCCTTTCTGATGGGCCAGATAATATTGGTACGATTCCATCCCACCCAGCGCATTAAGCACCGACAACCAGCGGAATTTTGGTCTTTTGATTTGCGTCGGCTGTAATTGCTGTAACACCAGTACATCCATGATCCGGGTCGTCATGTCCGCCCGCTCCAGGTGCCGCCCAATGTTAAAAACATCAAAGGCATCGCCGCGCAGCATAGTGCCATCCAGTACGCCCACCACCATCTGACAGCGCCGGCTGACTTCAGCCATCAACTGATAACGCTGCTGTCGGCTCACTGCAGTACTGCAATGCTGCTGCAAAAACAAATCCAGCGCATTGAGTTCTTCCCACATATCACGCGGGATTAAAGGTCGCAGTGTGCGGGCATTTTGTTTGAGAGCTGCGCTGGTGGCCCGAATGGAAACCGGGCTATCCGGTGCATTAATCAGGCAAGCCATCACCGCGCGCTCGGTTTCAGCGAGCGTCAGCGGCGTGTCGCTTTGCTGAAACTTTGCTAACAGCGCAGCGCTGTCCTGCCCTAAAACCTCGAGTAAAATCGGCCAGCCGAACTGGGTATCCTGGTGGCTGTCAATCAATACATGGCTGGTGGCGTTAATCAGCCGGGCAGTATCGTCCAGCCGTTCCAGATAACGGCCAAGCCAAAACACGTGATCTACGGATTTTAATAACATGCTTTACACCTCATCATTGATGATCCAGGTATCTTTACTGCCACCGCCCTGGGAAGAATTGACCACCAGTGAGCCGCGACGCAGCGCGACCCGGCTTAAACCACCGGTACTACAATACAAATCCCGCCCCTGCAGTACAAAGGGCCGCAGATCCAGATGACGTGGCTCCAGCACACCGTCACACAAAGTCGGTGCGGTCGATAACTGCAAAGTAGGTTGTGCGACAAAATTTCGCGGATCTTTGGCGATGGCAGCGGCAGTCAAAGCCCGCTCCGCATCTGTGGCACGGGGGCCAATCAAAATGCCGTAGCCACCGGATTCATTGGCCGGTTTCACCACGAGTTTGTCGAGGTTGGCGAGCACATAAGCTTTTTGCTGTTCGTCAGAACAAAGATAAGTCGGTACGTTGTCGATCAGGGGCTTTTCGCCAAGGTAATATTCAATGATTTGCGGCACATAGGCATAAATCACTTTATCGTCAGCGACACCTGAGCCCGGTGCATTGGCAATAGCGACCTGCCCTTTGGCCCAGGCCTGAAACAGTCCGGGTACACCCAGCACAGAGTCGGGTCTGAATACGGTCGGGTCGAGGAAAATATCGTCCACGCGGCGGTAAATCACATCAACCCGCGCTAAACCATTGAGCGTGCGCAAATACACGCCGTTTGCCTCTACCTGCAAGTCGGTATTTTCGACCAGCTCTATACCCATTTGCTGTGCCAGATAACTGTGTTCAAAATAGGCAGAGTTATAAATACCCGGGGTCAGCAGCACAATACAAGGCACATCGCCAGGCCTTGGCGACAGGGATGCCAGCATCTTCCACAGTTGATGCGGATAATCATCCACCGGCACTATGGTCGAATCAGCAAACAGTTCCGGGAACACCCGTTTCATCACGGTGCGGTTTTCCAGCATGTAAGACACCCCGCTTGGTACCCGCAGGTTATCTTCCAGTACCAGAAAACGACCTTGCTCGTCGCGGACTAAATCGGTGCCACAGATATGGGACCAGACGCCAAAAGGGGGCGACACGCCCCGACATGGTGCAAGAAAATTGCGCGATTGCAGCACTAATTCGGCCGGCACTATGCCAGCGCGCAAAATGCGCTGGTCGTGGTACAAATCATCGATAAACAAATTCAGCGCCTGCAGCCTTTGCATCAAGCCGGCACTGGTGCGACGCCATTCACTGAGAGGAATGGTGCGGGGCATTACATCCAGCGGCCAGGCGCGGTCGATATTCTGGCCTTCGTTGTATAAGGTGAAACACACGCCCATACTGCGGATTGTCTGGTCCAGCTGCTGCTGGCGGCGTAATAATTCAGCAGTACCATGCCGCTCGATAAAGCGGGCGATGGCCGTGGCCGGCGCTCTGGCGGTGCCGAGTGGCGACACCAGCTCATCGAAACAATCCATTAATTGCGGATATCCGCTGAAACTCTGCCCCATGCTGTCACTCCGCTATTTGTCCGGTATCTCTGCGTCTGTAACCTTGGCACGCTGTTTTGGTGCAAAAACGCGCAGATAACCGTGATGGAGCAAAGCCTGTGCCAGCCTGAAAACTCAGGCTGAGCGGCTAAAGTCTGAGGGAGTGAAAGCACTGAGTCGGGTGTGATGCCTGCAGAATATGTTCAGTACAGTGCAGTGCAAAAGCAAAAAGCGGGCAATGCCCGCTTTTTCTATGCCATTACAGGGCTATTCCTGAAACAGCGTCTCGATGTTCAGCCCCTGATGCGTGACGATTTCACGCAGCCGGCGCAGCGCCTCAACCTGAATTTGCCGCACCCGTTCGCGGGTCAGGCCAATTTCGCGGCCAACATCTTCTAAAGTTGAAGGTTCATAACCGAGCAAACCAAAACGCCGGGCCAATACTTCGCGTTGTTTTGGATTCAGCTCTTCCAGCCAGACCACCAGATGCTGCCGGATATCGGCATCCTGCAGTTCAGTTTCGGGGCCCAGTTCTTTTTCATCCGCCAGAATATCCAGCAGTTGTTTTTCCGAAGAACCAGCCACCGGCGTGTCGACTGAAGTGATTTTTTCATTCAGCTTCAGCATTTTGCGCACTTCTTCGACCGGGCGGTCTAAGGCGGCAGCAATTTCTTCCGGCGTCGGCTCATGGTCCAGCCGCTGCGATAATTCGCGGGCTGCGCGTAAATAAATATTCAGCTCTTTCACCACATGAATCGGCAACCGGATAGTGCGGGTTTGGTTCATGATGGCGCGCTCTATGGTCTGGCGGATCCACCAGGTGGCGTAAGTCGAGAAACGGAAACCGCGTTCCGGGTCAAACTTTTCCACAGCGCGAATAAGGCCCAAATTGCCTTCTTCAATCAAATCAAGCAGGGCTAAACCACGATTGATATAACGCCGGGCGATTTTCACCACCAACCGTAAATTACTTTCAATCATGCGTTTGCGGGCTGATGCATCGCCTCTTAAGGCTAAACGGGAAAAGTAGACTTCTTCTTCAGCGCTGAGTAACGGCGAGAAACCGATTTCGCCAAGGTAGATTTGAGTTGCGTCCATCGCACGTTGACTGTCGTCACGGGTGAACACATCGTCGGGTGTGTTATCTTCTTCAGCCGCGAGGCTTGCCATATCCGGCTCTGCTGCATCGTCATCCAGCATTGCCACGTCTTCTGTCAATTCCGCTTCCTTGAAATCAACTACTTCATCTTCATCTTTTTGTCCCATATCCGTCTCCCAGATCTGCAAGGGTCACGCGTCAGTGCCAGAAATCCATTCTTCAATGATGCGATTGTGTGCTGTTATTTATTTCAGATAACGCAGCGGATCGACAGATTTACCCCGATAGCGGATTTCAAAATGCAGCTGTATACGGTCTGCATCGGAATTGCCCATTTCAGCGATGGTCTGTCCTGCTGCCACCGATTCGCGTTCTTTCACCAACAAACGGTGATTGTGAGCATAAGCACTTAAAAAATCGTCATTATGTTTGATGATAATTAAGTTGCCGTAACCCCGCAGTGCATTGCCGGCGTATACCACCTGCCCTGCCGCTGCCGCTTTAACCGGTGTCCCGTAAGCACCACCAATATCAAGACCTTTGTTACCGTGTTCCTGACTGGAAAATTTCGCCAATATCGGGCCTTTCACTGGCCAATGCCATTGCCGAACGTTTCCATTAATGGTACTGTTTGCGGTTTTTTCGGGTTCTTCGACCCGTTCATTTTGACCATAACGCTTTTGATTTTGCGGTGCAACTACTTTAGCGCTTTTTGATGCAGTGTCCGAACTGTTTGAATTTGAATAGTTCTTATTTGATTTGAGGCTTGTCGTGACCGGGTTACGCCCGCTGCCAGCCTCTGTACTATTGTTTGAAACAACCAGAATTTGGCCGACATAAATGGTGTAAGGTTCGGCAATGCGGTTCAGCCGGGCCAGGCTCCTGTAATCCATCCCGTTACGAAAGGCAATCGAAAATAACGTGTCGCCGCTTTTCACCTGATAGGTATCGGCCTGCGATATTTTGCTGGTCGATTTGCGGCTTTGCCAGCTGTCTACCGGCGCCGGACTGTTGTTGACGCCACAACCGGAGAGCAGCAGGCAGAGCCATAAGGTCAGTCTTACGTAACTGACACGACTACTATCTCCCCCGGCCTGAACTTGTTGCAGGTGATCAGCCATAAATCAGATACGCCAGGCCGCCGATGGCGACTGTGCCCCAGCCCAAAATATCAACGATTTCGCGCAACTTGGCCTGCATCCGTGCTCCCCCCCAGTACATCAGGCCGGCCACCAGGAAAAACCGGCTGGCCCGGCCGATAAATGACGCGATGACAAAAGGCAAAAACGCCATATGCATTAAGCCGGCACCAACAGTAAACAGCTTATAAGGGATCGGTGAGAAACCGGCGATAAACACCACCCAGACGCCATATTCATTAAACCAACGCTCGACTAAAGCAAAAGTTTCCTGATAACCCATATACTGAATAAATGGCAGCACCACAGGTTCATATAACAAATAACCAAGCCAATAACCGAAGATACCACCTAACACTGAGGCTAAAGTGGTCAGCCAGGCCAGACGCCAGGCCCTTTCCGGGTGCGCCAGTGCCATCGGGGCCAGCATCACATCGGGCGGAATAGGAAAAATCACCGACTCAGTAAAGCTCAAGCCAAATAAATAACGCTCGGCGTGGCGGTGTTTTGCCCACACCAGCGCTTTGTCATACATCCACTGAAAAATTCGCAAACAAAACTCCTAACAATCAATCAGGCCAGTTCACCCGGCACTAAAGGCACAAACCGTACCGCCTCGACATCCGTCGACGGATAAGCATCCTGCTGACGGGTATAGACCCTGAGCATTTGTTCCTGCGCTCCCACCGGGATCACTAAACGTCCGCCATCCACCAGTTGGTGCAACAAAGCATCCGGCACCTGTGTTGGCGCTGCAGTGACAATAATGCAATCAAAAGGGGCTTTACTCTGCCAACCCAGCCAGCCGTCACCATGTTTCATCGCCACATTGTGCAAATCCAGCTGATGTAGCCGGCGTTTGGCCTGAAACTGCAATGACTTGATCCGTTCCACAGTACAGACCTGCGGAAATAACCGCGCCAGAATGGCGGTCTGATAACCGGAACCAGTGCCAATCTCCAACACTTTTTTCGGCTGCCATGGCGTGCCATCACTATTGGCCTGCAACAACAACTCGGTCATCCGCGCGACAATATACGGCTGCGAAATGGTCTGGCCCTGGCCAATTGGCAACGCGGTATTTTCATAAGCTTTATGCGCTAAAACCATTTCAACAAAATGATGGCGTGGCGTTTGTGCAATCGCCTGTAACACCTCGGCCGATTTAATGCCATCAGCCTGGAGTTTTTG
>CBFGPY010000191.1:0-5911 GCA_965650755.1 uncultured Chromatiaceae bacterium
ACAGTCATCTTGAATTCTTTGGCTCTTGATGGTAAATGAAATGTGACAAAAATTATAGAAATAATTGAATCGCTGTAACAGCGTCCATATGCAACTGAAACGGTCTTTACCTTGTTAAAAAGTGCAGAACGGGGCCAATATGCGACCAAATGCCGCAACGATAAGACCAATCACCCAACTAAATATTTTGTTGCATTTAATCCCTCGCCCGTCCCAATTTTCACTGGGAATTTCATCATTGCCTCATATACTCGCCCGATAGTTATTGTGGAAGTCGCTGTGGAATTGCTGTCATGAATCTGACCCGAGCCGCCTGTAAAAACCCCGCAGCCACCTTTGTGCTGGTGTGCCTGATTTTATTGTTTGGTTTGTTGGCTTTGTACAAATTGCCGATACAGCTCCTGCCGGATTTGGACCGGCCGCAGATTTTTATCAATAACGGCTGGCGCGCAGCGGCACCGCAGGAAATGGAAGCAACCATCATAGAGCCGCAGGAAAATACGCTGCGTAATGTGCCGGGCGTGGTTGAAATTCAAAGTAATGTTGGCCAGGGGTTTGGCTCTATCTCACTGACTTTTGAAGTCGGTCAGGACATGCAGCGCGCCATGCTGGATGTGATTAATGCGCTCAATCAGGCGCCGCCACGGCCGCGTGAAGCGCAGGAACCACAGATTAACGTTGGCAGCGGCCGCGGTAATGTCGCCTCCATTCTGATTAAACAAATGAACCCGGCGGCCGGTGATGATTTTGGCCCTTATCTGAAACTCATTCGCGACAATGTCGGGCCGCGGCTGCGGGCTATCCCGGGCGTCAGCAATGTGCAGCTGGCGTCGGATTTACCACGTGAACTGCATATTACTTTCGATCCTTACAAAATGGCGGCGCTTGGCATTGGCATTGAACAGCTGCAAAGCAGCATCAGTCGTTCGGTCAATATGTCCGGCGGTTTTGCCGAAGTTGGCCGCCGTCAATATACAGTGCGCTTTGAAGGCCAGTTTGAGCCAGCGGATTATGCGCGGATGATTGTGTCTTATAATCAGGGCCGGCCGGTGTATTTGCAGGAAATCGCCGAAGTTGAGCTGGGTTATCCGGAAATTAACGGTTTTACCAAACGCAACGGCTTGCCGGCCTATTATCTGACGCTGGAGCGTGGTGAAAACTCCAATACAGTGGCCATTCTGGATGAAGTGAATAAAGCCATTGTCGAGCTGAACCGCGACATTCTGGCGCCCAAGCAACTGGAAATGGAACTGAGTTTCGACGCTTCTATCCATATCCGCCGCGCCATTGCGCTGGTTAATTCAAACTTGTGGCTTGGCGTCGCACTGAGTCTTGGCATTCTGTATATATTCCTGCGCGGCTGGAAAGCCACGATGTTGATTGGCCTGACCATTCCGGTTTGTCTGCTGATTGCTTTTGTCGTGTTGCAGGCCTTTGGCCGCAGCCTCAATGTGATTTCACTGGCAGGCCTGGCTTTTGCTGTTGGCATGGTGCTGGATGCGGCTATTGTGGTGCAGGAAAACATAGTCCGGTTGATGCAGCAGGGGTTGGCGCTTAGTGCGGCTATAAAACTCGGTTGCCGGCAAGTCGGTGGCGCTTTGTTAGCCTCGACCGCCACCACAGTCGCGATTTTCTTGCCAGTGCTTTATATGCAAGGTGTGGAAGGCCAGCTGTTTTATGATTTAGCCCTGACCTTGGCGGTGTCGATTTCCGCTTCGATGCTGGTCGCGCTGACCTTGTTACCGGTTTGCACCATGCTGTGGTTTAAACCGAGCGATATCAAACCAGATCCGTTGGCAGCAAAATGGACACAGCTCAGCCGCGCTGTGATGCAACTGACTCAAGGTAAAACCCGTGCTATCGGTTGGTCTTTGGCATTAGTGCCGGGAGCCATGCTGTTGATGATGGTGTTATTACCCAAAGCAGACTTTTTACCCCAAGCCAATGGTGACGGCATTTTTACCGGTTTTACCTTGCCGCCGGGTGGCAATATCAAAGTGATGGAGCAGGAAATTGGCCAGTTACTGGTGCAGCGCCTGAAGCCTTATTATGAAGATAAAAAGTATCCGGCTATCAAAGGCTACAACCTGTCGATGTTCTCTGCTTTTAACGTGCTCTTTGTGTATCCGGAAGACCCGCGTGCAGTCAACGACATGCTGACCTTGCTGCGCACTGAAATTTTAAAAGATTTACCGGATACTGAATCCTTCAGCTTCCGCGCCAGTTTACTGAATTTTGGTTTTAATTCCGGCCGCGAAATGTTTGTTGATTTCCAGGGCCCCGATACGGATTTCCTGATGGCGCAGGCCGCAGCGGCCAAAACCATCATTGAGCAAAAACTGCCAGGCGCCAATGTACAGGCCGAACCTGGGCTGCAGCAAAACCAGCCGGAACTGCGCATCCTGCCGGATGAACACAATATTGCTCAGGCCGGCGTGGACCGCTTTTCGGTGGCAACGGCCATCCGCGCTGTAACAGACGGCATTTATGTCGGTGAGCAATTCGACGGCAACGAGCGGATGGATATTATTCTGCGCGCGCCAGCCTGGGATAACCCGGAACAATTGCAGGCCACGCCGATTTTCACCCAGCAGGCCGGTGTGCAGACGCTCGGCCAGCTGACGCAGATGCAGCGCACGGTCGGCCCAACCACCTTATTACGCGTCAACGGCCTGCGCACTGTCAGTCTGCAAGTTTCGCCGCCTGCGACAATGGCGCTGGAAGATGTGGTCAATGTGTTGCAACAGGACATAGTACAACCGCTGCGCAATCAGTATGGTAACGAGATGACGGTGCAATTTCGCGGCAGCGCCGACCGGCTGGAAAAAGCGATGCAGGCGATGCTGGCCAACTTTGTCGTGGCGGTGCTGATTCTGTTTTTATTGATGGCGGCCTTGTTTAAATCTGCACGCGATAGTCTGCTGGTATTGCTGACCATGCCAATGGCATTGGCTGGTGGTGTGATTGGACTTAAATTGCTGAATCTGTTTGTGTTCCAGTCGCTGGATTTGCTGACGATGATTGGGTTTATCATTTTGCTCGGCTTAGTTGTCAACAACGCCATTTTGCTGGTCGAGCAGTATCGCCAGTCATTGGCGCTGGGTATGGCGCAGCTGGAGGCCATTGAATTTGCGGTACAAATTCGGGCACGACCAATTTTTATGAGTACTTTGACCAGTATTTTCGGCATGTTGCCGCTGGCGCTGATCCCGGGCGTGGGCACTGAAATTTATCGCGGTCTGGCCATCGTCATTGTTGGTGGTATGACTTTTAGTATGTTGTTCAGTCTGATTTTAGTGCCTGCAATGCTGCAGGCGTTACCGGCCAAACGCCGGGAAAAACCTGTTTATGTTGCCGAGGTCGCCCATGAAACTGCCTGAGAAAAAAATCCTGTTAAAGCTGTTGTTTGGTGTTGTGCTGACTGCGCCCGGCCTTTTTGTCGTTGGTGTACAGGCACAGGAACAGGCGCCGGCGCGGGTGGTTAGCACGGCGCCGGTACGCACTATGTCCATTGCGCCGACGATGATGGTGTCCGGCCAGGTGCAGAGTAAATATCAGTCGAATTTAAGTACGGGTGTCGATGGCCGGCTCGACTGGATAGCTGAACCCGGCCAGCAGGTCAAAGCCGGTGAAGTGCTGGCCCGCCTGGATTTAAAGCCTTTGCAGCTACGCGCCGCAGAGCTGCAGGCACAGCTGAAACGGGCGCAAATTCAGTCACAGCGGCTGGACAAAGAACTGACGCGTCAGCGTAGTCTGCTCAGTAAAGCGCTGGTGTCACAGACTTTAGTTGATCAAACCCAGGCGGAAGTGGATCTGGCACGCGCCGATATTGAACTGAGTCAGGCATCTTTAGCGCAGCTGCAGGATCAGCTGAGTCGCGCCGAGTTAAAAGCGCCTTTTGCCGGTGTGGTCAGTCAGCGTTTTCATCAGCTGGGCGAAGAGATCAGCCGCAGCGCGCCTTTGTTGCAGCTGGTGAATCTGGAGCAGCTGGAAGTACGGATCTATGCGCCGCTGCAATATGCGCCTTATGTGCAGCCGGGCCAGCAGGTGTCGGTGTTTGATCAGCAAGGGCAACGTTCGCTGACCGTGTTGTCGATTATTCCGGTATCCGACAGCCGCTCGCAAACTTTTGAAGTGCGGCTGCAGGCCAAAGATAATGGCTTTCAGGTTGGGCAGCTGGTCAGTGTTGGTATTCCGACTGCCGTGGCAAAAGAGAGCTTGGTGATCCACCGCGATGCGCTGGTGCTGGCACAGCAACAACATTCGGTATTCCGGGTGGCCGCCAACAAAGCCGAGCAGGTCAAAGTGGCATTGGGACAGGGCCAGGGCGAATGGCTGCAGGTTGAAGGTGAACTGCATAATGGCGATCAGCTGGTCGTGCGTGGTGCCGATACGCTGACAGACGGCAGCGCCGTGCGGGTGCTGAGTGCAGAAGAGTTTAAACTGGCCGGCAGCCGCGCCGGCGTACAATAACAGCTGGGGTCAGGTCTTGCTCCGTGCACCTTCGATGCATGGAGCAAGACCTGACCCTCATTTTTTTGCTGAGAAACGAACCGCTCCTGCAAGTCATCATGACACCACTGATTAATTCCTATAGATGGCTGGATAGCCATCTGGTCTAATACTGCCCTCAGCTTTGTTTCTTTTGGTTACGCGGCACTTTTTGCCGCTTGATCTGCCGATCTGTGGATTTTTCTCCCACTTTTTCCCCCTTTTTTCCCACCTTAGCCGCAAGCCGCATTTTTATTGGATCTTATTCGATCGATCCCTTGGGGTTTCGCCTTGACAATGCCGAATTTTCAGCCCTAAACTGTGACATTGTGGAAGATTGTGGGTCAATGTGGATCTTCTACGGATCAAATAATAACCAAGTGGGATCAATTCATGTTTCGTGGGTCATTTGCTCTGAGCCTGGACGACAAGGGACGGTTAACGCTGCCAACGCGTTACCGTGACCTGTTGTTGTCTGAAGCCAGTGGCCAACTGATCTGCACTATCGACCATAAAGATCCCTGCTTGCTGCTGTATCCGTTGTCCGAATGGGAAGAAATCGAAGAGAAGCTGAAACGGCTGTCGAGTTTTAATCCGCAGGAACAACGCTTAAAACGTCTGTTATTGGGCCATGCCACCGACTGTGAAATGGACAAAAACGGCCGCATTCTGTTGCCTGCCACGCTGCGCTCCCACGCGCATTTAAGCAAAGGCCTGCGTTTGGTCGGGCAACTGAACAAATTTGAGATCTGGGACGAAGAGACCTGGCATCAGCGCGTCGCTGAAGACATGGCTGCTGAACAGGAACTTGCCCAGGCCGGTGATGCCGAGCTGTCAGAACGTTTAATGGACTTATCGCTATGAGCCAGCCCGCACACATTTCAGTCTTGTTAACTGAGACCATCGAAGGGCTAGCCATTCGACCGGACGGTATTTACGTCGACGGTACTTTTGGCAGGGGAGGGCATAGCCGCGTGGTGTTAAGCCAGCTCGGGCCACAAGGCCGGTTGTTTGCCATTGACCGTGACCCTTCAGCAATCGCAGCTGCTGCGGCCGATGAGTTCGCTAAGGACGCCCGTTTTCATATCAGCCATTGTGCTTTTGCCGAGCTTGCCACAGTCGCAGCAGACCAGCAGATCACCGGCCAGGTTGACGGTATTTTACTGGATTTAGGTGTGTCATCGCCGCAACTGGATGACGCCGAACGTGGTTTTAGTTTTATGCGCGACGGTCCACTGGATATGCGGATGGACCCAACGTCCGGCATTTCAGCCGCCGACTGGCTGGCCAAAGCCGACGTTGAAGACATCACTTTTGTGCTGCGCGAATACGGTGAAGAAAAATTCGCCTGGAAAATTGCCAACGCCATTGTGGAAGCGCGTGCTACTGAGCCTTTTACCCGTACCGCACAGCTTGCGGC
>CBFGPY010000192.1:0-5857 GCA_965650755.1 uncultured Chromatiaceae bacterium
GCCGCATATCCACCCGATACACAAAACCGTCGGCGGTGGTTTGGTTCAGCAGCAGAATGATTTTCTGTCCGAGTTTGGTGTAAAACTGCTGGTTTTCGGTGCTGCGCCGGCCACCGCTGGTGTCGCCGTTTTCCGGATAAACAAAAATCAGGTCGATATCCGAAGATAAATTCAGCTCACCGCCGCCAAGTTTGCCCATACCTAAAATCAACAACGGCATCACCTGTCCTGAATGGTCCAGCGGTTGCCCCCACTGCGGTGTCAGCTCCTGCCAGGCCCATTGATAAGCCAGGTTAATCAGTTGATCCGCCAGTTGCGACACGCGCTGCAGCGCCTGGGCTACCGGCTGCTGGCGCAACAAATCGTCGGCCAGACACTGACATAAACTGGCATTACGGTAACGCCGCAGCGCCGCCATCGCCTGCGCTTCGGTATGCGGCTGCGTCCAGTCCGGTGCGCTGAAGCTTGCCTTCCCGCTCAGAAACCCTTCCAGTAGCTGTGGCTGTAACTTCAGACAACGACCAATAAAAGGACTGGCAGCGAGCAACTGCAGCAGTTGAACTTCCTGTGCTGCCGGCAGCGTGAAATCAAGTTGGGCCCGTTGCAGGGTTAGCGGTGCCTGCAATTCCAAAGGACAATCCGGCAATAAGACAGACGACAGCGATTCCATAACCAATCTCCGGCTCAGGCGGTTAAAACGTGACTGTTGAGTGTGGCAGGGTCGAGCAACCAGATACTGTATTGCAATAACCAGAGTTGCAGTGCCTGTGCTGCGGGTTGTGGTCCGAGGACTGCAGCGGACTGGAACAGCACAGCAGCCGCAGGTTCCGTCTCCAGCCTGGACTGCCACTGCTGCCATTGGGATAAAAGCTGCGAGTCTGTGGCGAGCTGCCGGCTTACCAGTAATTGATTGCGTAAAAATTTACTGAGCAGATCTGCGGTTGAGTCTGCCGGCGAAAACTCTTGCCAGCACAGCGGAGTCTGCTGCGCCAGCAGATAACCGCGCTCTGCTTTGGACTGCACTCCCAACATCAATGGAAAGCGCTGCAACAACTGCGCGCACAATGTGAAAATTTCACTGACCGCGCCGGCTTGTAATTCCAGCTCCAGTTCACATATGGGCTCTTCGCTGCCACCGCCGGCGACGAAGCCCTGATCAAACACCAGCTCAATCCGGGCACCTGCCTGGGTCTGCAACAACAAAGTGTCACGGGCAAAATCGGTGCGGAATAATTCAATCAACTGCTGTTGCAGCGCCGTAACATCGGTGCCTGCAGGCCAGACTTCCGGCGGAAACGCACTGAGAACTGGCGTGACGCCACCGACCGGAACATTATATTCGGGCCGGATATGGGCAGCGCCATGTTGCTGGCCTGCCAGCTTCAGCGTTTGCTCAAACTGACCTTGTTTCTGCCGGGTACGCAGACCGCTGTCATGGCGACGAAACCAGCGATCAGCAGTATCAAAATAGGCATTAAGCAAAGTCTTGCTGCCGGCAGGCTCCACGGCTGCCAGTTGCTGACGGCAATAGGCCGTCACCGCAGTAAACACGGCAGCAGCATCCTGTGCCGGTAACAATAATTTCAGTTCCACTTCCAGTGACATATCACAAGGTACTCCTGGTGGCCTTTATTGTCAGGCACACTAAGCCAGCCCCTTTGATGCTGCAAGTGTTTTTGCTTGTCATCCTCGGTACAACTCCCTATGATCGGGCGCATTATTGCTTGTTGCTGCTTTAGCCCACCGGGATATGTTATGTCTACTCTGAAATCTGCGATTGCCGCCACTGTGCTGGCCAGTTTTGTTGTCTCAGCCCAGCAGGCTGCAGTGGAGCAATCCACCACAGCGGCGACCACACCGGCGACCGCTCAGCCAGCGGCTGAAACTGCCACGAAACCTGCGGTGGCAGAAAAGCCGGCTTTTATCATTGATAGCTTAAGCACACCGTTGCGCTCAGGTCCCGGCAATGAGTACCGCACTATTTCCACCGTCCGCGCTGGTGAGAACGTGACATTTATCGGCGACAACCCGGCCAACGGTTTTGTAAAAGTACGCGACAACACCGGTGCAGAAGGCTGGCTGAGCGGCGAATACGTTACTTATAACGCCAGCCCTAAAGCAAATCTGGAAGCGCTGAAACAACAACTGAGCCAACAAGAAATGATCGCGGCACAGTTTGAGCAGGAGCGGCAGACACTGCAGGCCGAAGTCAGCAAAGCGCAGAGCGAACGTGACGAAGCAGTCAAAGCGGCCGAACTTGCCAAACAAACTGCCGCTCAACTGACCACCCGCCTGGCCGAAGAAAACCCGGAACTGCTGCAAAATAAAATGGTGATTGGCGGCGGTATTTTACTCGGCGGTATTTTATTTGGCCTGATTTTGCCTTTGATCACGCCAAAACGCCGGCGCAATGACCGCTGGATGTAATGCGTTGAAATAGAATATAAAAACACAGGGAGCTCAGGCTCCCTGTGTTTTTATGTCGAAAGTTAAGCCAGCGCCGCTTCGGCTTGTGGTTGCTGTGCCCGATAGCGCAGCTCCAGCACCGGAATAGTAAAGCCATAACAAAGCACCACAATCAGCGGCTGTAACCAGAAACTATGCTGCGGCATGGTCAAATAAGCTGCCACACAAGCCACAGTCCGCACCACAGTGTGCAGATAAGCCACCGGTGCTTTGGCCAGCACACCAAACACCAGCCACATCAGCCCGGTTTGCAACGCCAAAGCAAAGGGTAAGGCCTGATAGTTTTCCAGAAACAGCGGAATACTGATGGCAAACACCAGAAAACTCATACCAACACCAGCCAGAAAGATGGAATCAAACCAGTTGCGTTCGGTGTTCTTCTGAAAGCTGATATGTTCACCGGTCAGCCTGGATATCGCCATCGCCAGATAAACAATAGAACCGGTACCGATAAAAGTGGCCATCACCTGCTGATATGGCGTCAACACAAAAGACAGCGCGCCAATTAAAGCCCAGATAATGGCTCCGGACAAAGGCATCGCCAGAAAACGTTTGCTGCGAAATTCAATCAGTTGTTGTTCTAAAGTTTTGTGGTTTTGCATGGCACACCTCCGTGAGTTGATGGGCTCAGTATCCCCAACGCAGCGAAGCCCCGGCAGTGTGCTTTGTCATCAAAAGTCATGACATTTGTCACGTCATACAGCAGATGCAGAAGTTCAGCTATTTTTCCGGGGATTTGTCATCCAGTGGCAAGCCCGAATCCTGTTTCACCTGCTCGATGACAACATAAGTGTGGGTTTGCAACACGCCGGGCAAATCGACGATCCGCCCCAGCACCGCACGATAGGCTTCCATACTGGATAACCGCAGCTTCAGCAGATAGTCAAAACCGCCAGCGACCATATGGCATTCAGCGACTTCGGCGATTTGCACCACCGCATCGCGGAACTGATCAAAAATGGCACCAGTGGTGCGGTCCAGTGTGACCTGAATAAAAGCCGCAGTCCCCAGGCCAAGTTTCGACGCCGATAATTTGGCGCCATAACCGCTGATAAACCCCTCCTGTTCCAGTTTGCGCACCCGGTCAATACAAGGGCTGGGGCTTAAGTTGACGCGTTTGGCCAGTTCGACATTGGAAATCCGGCCATCCTTTTGCAGAGTGTCTAAAATGGTTCTGTCGATGCGGTCTAACGGCCGGCCTTTGGCGTTCATAGCTGATTCCGTATTTTTTCTGGTTAAAGCATTATAAAACCAAATTATGTAGGGTTTAAATCGAAATTTAGCCACCAAATACGGTAGTGCTTTCACTAAAATGCAGCATTTATTTTAAATCAACCGGGATAAAAATTATGCTATTTCACGGCGACCTCCCCGCTCCAAGCCCATTACGTCAGACGCTGCGTCAGTTCTACCGTGCCGACGAAGCACAAGTACTGGAAACTCTGTTACCTCTGGCCGATATCGGCGATCAGGCCCGCTCCCGCGCCTGGGAACGCGCCCGCCAGCTGGTGGTGAATATCCGCCAGGCGCAGATTGGTAAAGGCGGTGTGGATGCGCTGTTAAATGAATTTTCCTTGTCGACCGAAGAAGGTCTGGTGCTGATGTGTCTGGCTGAAGCGCTGCTGCGGGTACCGGATAAACATACCGCCGACCGCTTAATCCGCGACAAGTTATCCAATGGCGACTGGAGCTCACACTTAGGCAACAGCGAATCCTTATTCGTCAACGTCTCAGCCTGGGGCCTGCTGCTGACCGGTAAACTAGTCAATTACAGCGACGAGCATAAAAAAGACCAGTTTGGTTTGTTAAAACGCACTTGTGGCCGTCTCGGCGAGCCGGTGATCCGTCAGGCCGTGCGTTATGCCATGCAAATCATGGGCACCCAGTTTGTGATGGGCACCACCATCGACAAAGCGGTCGAACGCGCCACTGAACTGGAAGCCAAAGGTTTCACTTACTCCTACGACATGTTGGGCGAAGGCGCCCGCACTATGGAAGATGCCGACCGTTATTTCCAAAGCTACATGATGGCGATTAATGCCATCGGCACCGCGGCAAAAAAACGCGGCCCGCTGAAAAGCCCGGGCATTTCGGTGAAGTTATCTGCGATCCACCCGAAATACCGTTTCTCGCACCGTGACCGCGTGATGGCTGAACTTGTACCACGCTTAAAAACGCTGGCCTTAGCCGCTAAAGGTTATGACATCAGCTTCACCGTCGACGCCGAAGAAGCCGACCGTTTAGAACTGTCGATGGACGTCATCGAAGCGGTATTCGCTGACAAAGATTTAGCCGGCTGGGAAGGTTTTGGCCTCGCCATTCAGGCGTATTCCAAACGTTGCCTGCCATTAATCGAGTGGCTGCGCGAGCTGACTGTCCGGGTTGGCCGCAAGCTGATGGTGCGTCTGGTTAAAGGCGCCTACTGGGACAGCGAAGTCAAAATCAGCCAGATTGAAGGCCACAACGATTTCCCGGTATTTAGCCGCAAACCGTCCACTGACGTGTCTTATCAGGCTTGTGCGCGCAAACTGCTGGACTACCGCGACAGCATTTACCCAATGTTCGCCACGCACAACGCCTACACTGCCGCCACTATTCTGGAAATGGCACCGGATCGCACCGGTTATGAATTCCAGCGCCTGCACGGCATGGGCGACGCGCTGTATGACCAAATCGTGGCCGAAGACAAAGTGCCATGCCGGATTTATGCCCCTGTCGGCGAACACTCAGATCTGCTGGCGTACCTCGTACGTCGTCTGCTGGAAAACGGCGCCAACAGCTCATTTGTGAATAACATCGTCGATGAAAGCATTCCGGTGGAAAGCCTGCTGACCGATCCGGTCGAGCTGGTTCGTAGCTGGAAACACAAACGCAATACGCAGATCCCGTTGTCGGTCAATCTGTATGGCGATGAACGTAAAAACTCAAAAGGCATTGATTTAACTGAAGTTGATGCCATCACACCACTACGCAACAATATGCAAAACTGGCTCGCCTCAGCGACACAAAGCGTTGCAGTGGAAGGCGCCAAAGCAGTTCGTAACCCGGCCAACCATGCCCAGGTGATTGGTTATGTCGAACACCACACGCCGGAACAAATGAAAGCCGCCATTGACCGCGCTGAAGCCGCTTTCCCGGCATGGAGCAGCACACCGGTGGCTGAACGTGCACGGCTGCTGAATGTTTTAGCCGATGCTTTGGAAGCACACCGCGACGAACTGATGGCCATCTGTGTCAAAGAAGCGGGTAAAACCGTGCCGGACAGTGTGGCGGAAATTCGCGAAGCCGTTGATTTCTGTCGTTATTATGCTGCCCGTGCCGAAGCCATGTTCACCGGCACGCCAGTGCAAAGCCGTGGCGTAGTGCTGTGTATCAGCCCATGGAACTTCCC
>CBFGPY010000193.1:0-5851 GCA_965650755.1 uncultured Chromatiaceae bacterium
CCTCAGGAAAAAGGTGCCTGAGGCGGAGTTTGCAAAAGCTGTACCGAAAAAACTGTTAGTTACGCAGCCGGCCCAGCTGACCGTTGATATCGTCGGTGATATTGCCGATTTGCCGGCTGATCTGCAGATTCTCGCCGGACAGTTGTTCCAGCTGCCGGGTCGCATCGTCAATTGCCGTGATCTTGCGGTTAATCTCTTCACTGACCTGATTTTGTTGCTCAGCCGCCGCCGCAACCTGAAAGGCATTGTCGGCAATGGCCGAAATGCCGCTGGTTGCCGCCGACAGCTGGCTATAAGAGGTTTCAGCTTCCTGCAGCGTGGTGCTGACTTTATTGGTATTGGCAGTGATTTGGCTGACAGTCCCGGCCACTTGCTGCTGCAAGTCGTTGATTAGCTTTTTAATCTCGTCCGTGGAGCTGTGCGTGCGCGCGGCCAAAGAGCGCACTTCGTCCGCAACTACGGCAAAACCGCGGCCCTGCTCGCCGGCCCGCGCCGCTTCAATGGCAGCATTCAGCGCCAGCAAATTGGTCTGCTCGGCAATCGCCTGGATCACTTCGATAATGCCATTGATTTGCTGGCTGCTCTGCGACACCGACTGCACTGCCTGCCGGGTTTGTTCAAACTCGGC
Organism: uncultured Chromatiaceae bacterium; assembly: GCA_965650755.1. Taxonomy (GTDB): domain Bacteria; phylum Pseudomonadota; class Gammaproteobacteria; order Enterobacterales; family Alteromonadaceae; genus Pararheinheimera. The sequence goes on from CBFGPY010000193.1 coordinate 629, forward strand.
GGCAACGGCTTCAAAAGCAGAAACCGTTGTGCGGAACAGCTGATTGGCTTGCTGTAGCGCCTGCAAACTGGACTGCGCGCCTTCCGCGGTGCGGCTCGCCAGATTGGCCACTTCATGGGCGGTAGCGGTCATTTCGTGCATGGCAGACGCCACACTTTGCACTTCGGCCGCCTGCAGGTGCGTGGCGTTATTGGTCTGGTCGCCGATACTCACCAGCTGTGCCGATTGCGCCTGCAGCGCAACTGAAGATTGCTTCAGCGCACTAATCATCTGCCGGAGTTTGGCGGTAAAAGCATTAAAACCCTCCGCCATCAGCCGCAGCTCTAACGCATTGTCGCTTTGCAGCTGCCGGGTCAAATCCCCTTCGGCGCCTGCCAGTTCCTGCATCAGCTGGCCCATCTGCATCACGGGCGCCACCGCACGTTTTAACCAGAATGCCACCACCAACACACCGGCAAACAGCAGCGCCAGACCTAACATCAACATGCGGCCGGAAGTGACATCCGCGGCGTCATTCAGCTGCTGCTCCAGCTGCCGGGCCGCAGCCAGCGCGACAGCGCGCGGCACGGCCACGACCACCTGCCAGTCAGCACTGGCGGCGTCAACGCGTAACGGCCGGCTGACCACCAGGTCGTCCTGATACACCGCAAGCTCGCCTTTGTGCTGCTGCAGATGCTGATGCAGGCCTTTGTCCAGATCCGGCAAGGCTTTACCCAGGTCTTTGGCCAGCACGTTACTCGCCAGCACCAGACCATATTTACTCAGCAGATATAGTTTGACCTGACCGCCATACAACTGCGCCGCCTGCCGTTCTACCAGTTCCTGCAGCACCGGCAGATTCATGTCCACCCCGGCCACGCCGCGGAAAGTGCCGCCGGTCACCACCGGATAGACCAGCGAGGTCAGCAACACCGAATTGCCCGGCGTGATCTCCCATAAATACGGTTCCATCAGGCAAGGTTTCAGGCTGTCGCGGCTACACAGATACCATTCGGCCTCACGCACGCCGTATTGATTGCGGGTTTCGACATATTTCACCGCCGGGTCCGGTACCTGGACAAACTTCACATTCTGGCCGTCGCGAACCCAGTAAATTTCCATAGTGCCTTGTTTTGAGCTGTGCTCCACAGTGCCGTCGTATTGGCTGTCCAGCTGGTCGTAACCATTGGCTTCAAACTGCGCATACAAAGCACTGATTGCTTCGTTGCTGCGCAGCAAAGCGCCGGCCTGTTGTTGTACCCGCTCGCGGCTGTATGGCGTATCGCCGCTGCCATGCGCCGTGCTGCTGAGCAACGCCGACAGCGAACGCGCCATATCAAAATTGCGGTTAATCAGCGCCGAAGTTTCTTCAGCGATACCTCCGGCGGCGTCATTCAATGTCGCTTCCGCCTGTTGCTGCAACGACTGATTCAGCAGCCGGATAGCTGCTTCGTTATTGGATTTACTGGAAAACCAGCCAAGGCCGGTCAGCAAAGACACCACCAGCGTGATCAGCACCGCCATCCCGGCGCTTAACTTAAAACGTAAAGAATCAACCTGCATAAAAAACCTCGGAACAGAACACCACCATTACCACGGGAAAGTTTTACTGACACTGAGCGACAGCCGGGCATCGCCCAGCACCGGCAACTCCAGATCGGTATCATCAAAGGCCAAAACCCAGTTGAGGCCAAAGGCGGCTTGCTGATAACCAAGCCGCCAGTGATGATAGGTACCGTCATTGTCGCGCATAAATTTGTCAGTTTGAGTGGAGGTCGAGCGGTCGACCTGCAGCAGCAATTCGCCCGAACCCAGCGGAATAGCATGATTGAGCGCAACGATATAATGGCCACCGCCGGCACCGAAATAATCCGAGGCATACCAATAAGATAACTTGGTTTTTTGGTATGAAATTTTCAAATAAGCTTCCGGGAAATTAAAACCCCGGCTCTGTGGCCCATCGGAGCCGTGATAGGTGTATTGCGCAATACCGGCATCGAGCAACCAGTCGGCATTGAGCTGCCACCAATGACCGACAGTGGCGTCAAATTCCACACTGGTGCCCGGCGCAAATTTGACATTGGACGCCCAAAGCCCGGCATAAAGACCTGAACCATTATTCCAGTCCAGGGTCGGCTGCAATGCCGGGTTGTGGTCGGTTAATGTGACGCCGTTAAACAAATAATCACTGGTCAGGGTGACTGTGGAGCTGAGTTCGGCCTGCGATATACAGGGCATTAACAGCAGACTGGCAAGCACGGCACAGGGCCAATTCGCGGATCTGGATACAACCATAACATCATCTCTTTATCGACAGCGGCAGGCACAACATTGCCCTCGCCATCGCTTTATCAAGTAAGGCCTTCCGGGGCAAACAGGTGTTTTCGGGTCCGGCAAACACCAACACAGAGCAGACAATGTATTGAGTTATAGCAGGTTTTTTCGACCATGCCGCTGATGGGATCATTGCAGATGTTTTGGCACTTAGCCTTTTTCCGCATCATCAACGCTGGCAATACGCCTTCGGGGCTGTTGGCAGTTATCGCCATTGATCAAATTGGGTTTGAATTCGGCAGCTAATTTAGCGACAATGACAATTATTATCATTTAGCGCGCCGGGAGTTGTTGTCTGATGACCGTTTATAACCCTGCTGGTCCTGTTTCTGCCCGTCATACGTTGTGGGACGCCCCGAAAAAAGCTGCAGTGTCTGTGGTGGAACTGGCTGCCGGTTTAAATCCGCTGGTGCTGAACCGGTTGCGTGAAATGGGGTTGGAACCCGGCCAGCCACTGATCTGTTTGGGCCGCGGCCCGTTTAATGGCCCGATGATTGTGCAGATCCAGGATTGTGTCTACACGCTGGAGCAACAGGTCGCCCAACATATTCTGATCGAGCCGCAGCTGTAACTGCGTCGCCCTTCAATTTCTCCGGGTGCCGGGCAAAACCGGCAACCCCGTTTGCAGAAAAGGCTTCTGATGAAAAAAATCGTTTTGGTAGGTAAACCCAATTCCGGTAAAAGCCTGTTGTTTAACCAGCTGACCGGTTTACGGCAGAAAGTCGCCAATTATCCCGGTGTCACTGTGGAACTGAAATCCGGCCGTTTTGACCAGTTTGAACTGGTGGATTATCCGGGCGCTTATTCACTGAGCAGTTTATCGCGTGACGAAGAAATTGCCGTCAATAAACTCAAAGAAGCCCTGCAAGACGCCAATACCGCGCTGGTGATTTGTAACCTGGACGCGACACGGCTGGAAAGCAGCCTGATGTTTGGGTTGCAGGTGCAGGCTTTGGCGCGGTCCCATCAAAAAGCGCTGGTGTTTGCGCTGAATATGGCGGACGAACTGCAACGCTTTGGCCATCAGCTCGACACCGCCGCGTTAAGTGCGGCACTCGGCAGCCCGGTATTTGCCATTTCAGCCAAAACCTTATTGGGAATCCATGAGTTTCGTCAGGGGGTACTGGCCCTGGCGCAAGCCGCCGAGCCAGCCGTGCCGGCACTGGACCACGGCGACGAACAGGCATTACGTAACTTAAGCCGCAGTCTGGCGCGCCAATACGGCCTGGATTCCAGCCTGGTGCTGAAAAACCAGAACCGCATCGACACCTTTATGCTGAATAACATCAGCGGTGGCCTCGCCTTTTTAGTGGTGATGTTTCTGTTATTCCAGAGTATTTTCACTCTCGCTGCGCCTTTGATGGACGCGGTAGAAGCCGGCATCGGCGCTTTGGCGCATTGGGTCACAGGTTTTATCGGCGAAGGCGCGACCAGCGATTTCCTCAATGACGCTATTTTTGGTGGTGTCGGTTCTTTCCTGGTATTTGTGCCGCAAATTATGATGCTGACGCTGATCATCGGCCTGCTGGAAGACAGTGGATATCTCGCCCGAGCGGCGCTGATTTGCCACCGGCCTTTGAGTTATTTCGGTTTGTCCGGCCGCAGTTTTATCCCGTATTTATCCGGCCATGCCTGTGCCATTCCGGCCATTATGGCGGCACGCACTATCGAATCGCCGCGTAAACGCCTCATCACTATGATGACGATTCCGCTGATGGCCTGCTCGGCGCGGCTGCCTGTTTATGCGCTGCTCATCAGCGTGCTGATTCCGGAGCGCGCTTATCTGGGTGGCCTGGTGAATTTACAGGGCATCGCGTTTTTTGGTTTGTATCTGATGGGGATTATTATCGCGCTGATGGTCAGCCTGATGCTGTCACGCTTTGTGGTAAGCAAAGACGAAAAATCCGATATGCCGTTTATTCTGGAGTTGCCAAACTACCGGCTGCCACACTGGAAGCCGTTGATTGTGCGCGTAATGAGTGCGGCGAAAAGCTTTGTCTATCGCTCAGGCCCGGTGATTTTTGCCGTGACAGTGCTGATTTGGTTGTTCGGTTATTTCCCGCATGACGCTGCTGGCCTGGAGCACTCTTATTTAGGTCAGATTGGTCATTTTATCGAACCGGTGTTTGCACCGCTTGGCCTCGACTGGCGGTATGGTGTGGCGATTCTGATGTCGTTCCTGGCGCGTGAAGTTTTTGTCGGCGCGCTCGGCACGCTGTTTGGTATCGACGGCGCCGACGAAAACATCGCCGGCCTTGCCGCCAATATTCAGGCTGACGGCCTGGCGTTTGGCGCCGGCTTTGGCCTGCTGCTGTTCTACGTGGTAGCGCTGCAATGTGTTGCCACAGTCGCCACTATCCGTGCCGAAACCGGCAGCAACCGCATCGCGGCTGGCTTAGTTATCGGTTACGGCCTGCTGGCCTACGCGCTGGCTTATCTGGCGGCGAATTTGCTGTAAAAAAGCTCGTCCAGGCGATTGCTGACTGGCAATCGCCTGCTCCATTCCTCTTCTATCTGCCACAAACATCCATGCTCATCCTGGCATCCTGAAGCAATTTGCCATCGTTTAACTGGTTCTGTACGGCGGCGCTGACGCTGGCCGATGCCTACGCTGCGAATGAATTCGTAGGTATCGGCGAGTGAAGCGCCGCCGTACCATGAAGCCCGGGTTTCAGCTCCGTACAAGCTACCAAGCCAATATTTAACGAGCCGCATGGTCAGATCCAGCTGACAAAACCGGCAATCAAAAATATTCATCAAATAATCAAACACATAACTCGCATTTATTAAAATTAAAAAAATATTACTTGCGCAATAATTGTTATCGCGATACCTTTATCTCAAGCCAGAACACAAATGACCTGGTGAGCAGACTGCGGCACGGCAAACACGAACCGGGCAGCAGCAAAA
>CBFGPY010000194.1:0-5842 GCA_965650755.1 uncultured Chromatiaceae bacterium
AAACTTACGCAAGCACAAATTTGAGAAAAGTTGGGGTTTTGCGATCGTTCGGGTGTTTTTTGGTCGAACTGCTGTTTTTATCGTAAATATCTGCTGACAAAGCCACCACTACACAGACGAAGAAGCCAATCGCGGCAGCGATTGGCTTCTGTTACCTACTCTATATAGCACTAAATAGCGGTTAGCGCAGATTTGGTGCTAACCAGGTTTCAGCTTCGGTGCGGGTCCAGCCTTTCTTCGCCGCATATTCTGCCAGCTGATCTTCACCAATCTTGCTGACTGCAAAGTACTTACTGTCCGGATGTGCCAGATACCATCCAGACACTGCAGCGCCTGGCCACATGGCATAGCTCTCAGTCAGTAACATGCCTATCTGTGCTTCTGCATCCAATAATGAGAACAAAGTGCCCTTCTCAGTATGTTCAGGACAAGCCGGATAACCCGGCGCCGGTCGAATCCCCTGATAAGCTTCCCGAATCAGCTGTTCATTATCCAGTTGCTCAGCGGCAGCGTAACCCCAATATTCCTTGCGTACTTTCATATGCAGGTACTCAGCAAGGGCTTCGGCCAGGCGATCGGCCAGTGCTTTCACCATAATGCTGTTGTAATCGTCATGTGCTTGTGCAAATTCAGCAGCAAACTCGTCAGCGCTAAAACCGGTACTCACAGCGAACGCACCTATATAGTCCGCAACGCCCGAACCCACTGGTGCAATGAAATCAGCAAGACAACAGTTCGGTGCTTTATTGCGAAGTGCAACTTGCTGACGCAGATTAAATAAACGACACCGCTCACTAGTGCGGCTTTCATCAGCCCAGACAATAATGTCATCGCCATCACTATTAGCGGGAAACAGGCCGAATACAGCGCGACCTGTCACTTTTCGCTCTGCGATCATCCGATCTAACATCGCATTGGCATCCTGATAAACACGACGGGCTTCCAGGCCAACTTCAGCATGATTCAGAATGGCCGGGAATTTACCGGATAACTGCCAGGTAAGGAAAAACGGTGTCCAATCTATAAAGTCGCGCAGCACTTGCAGGTCGACATCCTGCCAGACATGCACACCAGGCTGAAGCGGCGGTGGCGCAACTTTTTCCAAATCCAGTGGAAAGCGATTAGCCCGGGCCTGTTCCAATGTCAGCATTTCTTCATGTTTGCGGCTACGCTGATGCTGTTCGATCACTCGCACATATTCATCTTGTACGCGCGCCAGATAATCTGGTTTTAGCTCAGCCGAAATTAGTGACTGCACCACAGACACGCTGCGGGATGCATTAGGTACGTACACCACGCCATGCGCATAATGGGGCGCAATCTTGATCGCCGTATGTGCTTTAGAAGTAGTCGCGCCACCGATTAAAAGCGGAATGGTGAAACCAAGCCTGGTCATTTCTTTGGCGACATGCACCATCTCGTCCAGCGACGGTGTAATTAAACCCGACAGACCGATAACATCGACATTCAGTTCTTTGGCTTTTTGCAGCAATGTGGCACATGGCACCATTACACCGAGGTCAATGACTTCATAGTTATTGCACTGCAGCACCACGCCAACGATATTCTTACCGATGTCATGCACGTCGCCTTTCACGGTAGCCATCAGCACTTTGCCTTGGGTGGTGGCCCCTGAGCCGGCTTTTTCTGCTTCTATATAAGGTTGCAGATAAGCCACTGCCTTCTTCATTACGCGGGCCGACTTCACCACTTGCGGCAGGAACATCTTGCCTTCGCCAAACAGGTCGCCGACAACATTCATGCCATCCATCAGCGGGCCTTCGATCACGTGCAGCGGTCGTTCGACCGACAAACGCGCTTCTTCCGTATCCTGATCGATAAAGTCGGTGATGCCTTTGACCAGCGCATGTTCAAGCCGTTTTGACACCGGCCAGCTACGCCAGGCATCATCTTCTTTTACCGCCACAGTGCCCTTGCCATTAAATTGCGCGGCAATTTCCAACAAACGTTCAGTCGCATCCGGGCGTCGGTTCAGCACTACATCTTCGACACGCTCTTTTAACAGCGCCGGTATATCGTCATAGACCGCCAGCTGACCGGCATTGACGATGCCCATATCCATACCGGCTTTGATGGCGTGATACAAAAAGACCGAGTGAATGGCTTCACGGACCGGGTCGTTACCACGAAAGGAAAACGACACGTTCGACACGCCGCCGGAGATTTTTGCATGCGGGCATAACCGTTTGATCTCGCGGGTAGCTTCGATGAAATCCACTGCGTAGTTATTATGCTCTTCAATACCAGTGGCCACAGCAAAGATGTTTGGGTCGAAGATAATGTCTTGTGGTGGAAAACCAATTTGCTCTACCAGAATCTGGTATGCGCGCTGACAAATCTCGACTTTGCGCGCTTTGGTGTCGGCCTGGCCCACTTCATCAAACGCCATCACCACTACGGCTGCACCATAACGGCGTAATAATTTTGCCTGCTGGATAAAAGGGGCTTCACCTTCTTTTAGGGAAATCGAGTTCACCACCGCTTTGCCCTGTATACATTTCAGCGCAGCTTCGATCACTTCCCATTTTGACGAGTCGACCATGATCGGCACCCGGGCGATGTCCGGCTCACTGGCCAGCAAATTCAGATAACGCACCATGGCCGCCTTACTGTCGAGCATTGCTTCGTCCATGTTGATATCGATGATTTGCGCACCGTTTTCAACTTGTTGACGCGCGACATCGAGCGCAGCTTCGAACTTGCCGTCCATAATCAGTTTTTTGAAGCGGGCAGATCCCGTGACGTTGGTGCGTTCACCAATGTTGATAAAGCGGGCTTGTTGTTGCATCACCACTCCAATGAAAAGGCTTCAAGGCCTGCCAGATTAAAACTGTGACTTACCGGCTTTGGTAAGCGCGGCGGCAACCCAGCAACAACATCGGCGATCACCCGGATATGCTCAGGGGTTGTACCGCAGCAACCACCGACGATATTAATAAAGCTGTTGCTGGCCCAGTCCTTGATTTCCGCCGCCATGTCGGTTGCGTTCAAATCGTATTCGCCGAACTCATTTGGTAAACCGGCATTGGGATGCACAGATGTCGCACATTCGGCAATAGCCGCCATCGTCTCGACATAAGGCCGCAATAGATCCGGGCCTAACGCGCAGTTCAGACCAAAACTGACCGGCTCGACATGCGCAAGTGAGTGATAAAAAGCTTCAGTGGTTTGACCGGATAAAGTGCGGCCCGACGCGTCTGTAATAGTGCCGGAGATCATCACCGGTAATTTATAACCCAACTCGTCAAATACCTGCAGTACGGCAAAAGCCGCCGCTTTGGCATTCAGCGTATCAAAAATGGTTTCCAGCATGATGAGATCAGCGCCACCTTCAATCAACGCGTGCGTCGCTTCGGTATAAGCCGCCACCAGCTGGTCGAAGCTGACATTGCGATAGCCGGGGTCGTTCACGTCCGGTGAAATCGACGCGGTCCGGTTCGTTGGCCCCAGAATACCGGCAACAAAACGTGGTTTAGCCGGGTTTTGCGCGGTGAATTCATCACAGGCCTGACGCGCCAGGCGTGCAGCTTCGCGGTTGATCCGCGCCGCCAGATGCGACATGTCGTAATCCGCCATCGCAATGGTGGTGGCATTAAAACTGTTGGTTTCCAGAATGTCTGCGCCAGCGTCCAGATATTGGCGGTGGATGGACAGAATGACTTCAGGCTTGGTCAGGACGAGTAAATCGTTATTGCCTTTGAGATCAGAAGGCCAGTCGGCAAATTCAGTTCCGCGGTAATCGGCTTCCTGCAGCTGGAAACTTTGGATCATGGTGCCCATAGCGCCATCGAGGACTAAAATACGCTCCGCGAGGATTTTCTTAAACTGGTCGGCAGTCAGTCGGGCAGTACTCATGCTTCTCTCCCCTCACCTACTCGCGCTAAATCAAATGGTGTGGCCTGATAGACATAATAATTCAGCCAATTACTGAATAATAAAAAGGCATGACTCTGCCACAGTTTCATCGGGCCTTTAGCCGGGTCGTTGTCGCGGAAGTAATTTTCCGGCACTTTTGGATCTAAATTGGCGGCAAGGTCACGTTGGTACTCATCATTTAATGTCGTCAGATCATATTCCGGATGGCCTGTGACAAAAATCCGGCTGCCGCTGGAGTTTTGCAGTAAATAGGCGCCGGTCGCGTCCGCTTCAGCCAAGACGTGGATATCGGGATGTTGCTGATATTTCTGTTTTGGTACTTGCGCATAACGTGAATGCGGCACCAGGAAACTATCATCAAAACCCCTTACCAGCGGGCAAAGCGGCTGCACTACGTCTTGCCAATAAACACCAGACAGCTTTTCACCACGGATCTCACGCTGCAGACCATAATAATAATAGAGCGCCGCGTGTGCGGCCCAACACAAAAATAAGGTGGAAGTGACATGGCGGTCTGCCCAGGCCAAAATTTCTGACAACTGTGGCCAATAGCTGACATCTTCATAGTCAACTAAGCCAAGCGGTGCGCCTGTGATAATCAGACCATCATAGTTTTGCTGTTGCACATCGGAGAAATAACGATAAAAACAGTTCAGATGACTTTCCGGCGTGTGTTTGCTGATGTGGTTATCTAACCGGATGAGTTCAATATCGACTTGTAGCGGACTGTTCGCCAGCAGACGCAATAACTGAATTTCTGTGGTCACTTTGTTTGGCATCAGGTTCAGTATTGCGATACGCAGCGGGCGGATATCCTGAGTGCGGGCCCTGCTTTCAGTGATCACAAAGACATTTTCCGCCGACAAGGCTTCCACGGCTGGCAACTGATCTATCACTTTAATCGGCATAAAGGCTCCACATCACCACAAAGATGCGTCACTTTGCCGAATCACCTGTCAATTGTCAACTTCTATACGTTTAGACGTCTATTTGTTATTTTGAAATACTTCGGTTTCGGCTCTATGCTGGAAAACATCTGACAGACGGAGTGACCATGAAATTATTTGGCTGCATCTGTGGTCTGGTGCTTAGCCTGACCTGTACCGCCGAGCCTGTTTTACCAAAACCCGAGGAAATTCCGGTATATATTCGCGACGATGTCTACGAAGACTACTTGAAGTTCCTGAACGGACGGCCTGTATTGAGTATTGTGGACTTTCGCGGCGTGACGATGCGGCGAGATGTTGCGGATATGGTGTTGTTGCAGCAGGCATTAGCTCTGGGCGGATTTACTAAGAATTTTTATTATCAACCTGGCAAGTTCAATTTCCGTAATACCAAGATGCTGGAAAGTGGTGATTCTCTGCTGAGCTTTGATACTTATTGGCTGACAGATGCCAAAGCCATAAGCGGGAAAGTTTACATCAGTGAACCCGTGGTGCGGCGAGGTGAATATTTAGCCGGCATTTATACCAGCCCGGAAAATCTGCCGGTACTGCGTACCCGATCTTTGGCGGATCTACGTAAATTCAGCGGTGTGTCTACCCCGAAATGGCGTACCGACTGGGAAACGATGAGTGCATTGGCGCTAAAGGAACTCATTCAGGAGGACGAATGGCTCAGTCAGGCCCGGATGGTACATATGCGTTGGGTCGATTTTATGCTGATGCCTTTTTTTCATGATAAAAACGGCATCTATCAGCTGGAACAACTCAGGTTAAAAGTAGTGCCCGGAGTTGCCATTTTGCTCAACGACAGCCGGCATTTTGTGATCAGTAAATCGCATCCGGATGGTCGTTTTGCCAATGAAGCGCTGAATAAGGGCCTCAAAATTTTACGGGAAAACGGCAGGATTGAGCAGCTGTACAAACAGGCTGGTTTTATGCTGCCTGAGAAATCTGTGCAGATCCTGAACCCACCTGCAGCCGCAATGCCAGCGACAAAA
>CBFGPY010000195.1:0-5836 GCA_965650755.1 uncultured Chromatiaceae bacterium
ACCGACAGCTGGTCGCGGCTGATGCGCTCCACTGCGCCCTGCATAGTGCCAACTGCTTTGCTTTTATTGTTGCGGTCAATCAGGATATTGCCGAGGAACCAATACAGCTGGCCAAAAAATGGGATCCACTTCAGACTTTTTTTGCCAATGGTGACAGTACCGGGGATCAAAGCGCCACTGATGGTAAATAAATCATAATTATTCTGGTGATTGGCCAGAAAGACACAAGGCATAGCAGCATGCACTGCCGGGTGGCGACGGATCTCTACAGTCACGCCCAATAAGCGGCTGGCTTTACCATACCAGGCAGACACCACCCCGACATTTTCGCGGTGAAACGGCCGCACCAGACATAACAACAAACCAGCCACAGTTGTCAGCACAACAAAACCAGCCAATAACAGAATTCGGATCAGAGCTAACACGGCACAACCTCATTTTTATCAGGCCGGCAGTATAAACTGTTTACAGCTGTACGCTGGTTTGATCTGTACTGAATAAGCTGATTAAAGCCATTTTTATCGCAACTACAGTCAGGTGACGACCGCCCCGGTGCACAACTGTGCACTGAAGTATCATGCATTCAACATCTAGCCGGCTGCCGCCAGCACAAACAAAAAGCCACCCGCAGGTGGCTTTGTCGACAACCGGGCTATTAATCCCCAACCTCGCCAACCAGCAACTCGTCGATACGTTGTAAACCCCGCGGCAGCTTGTTACCACGCCGGCCACGTTCACCCACGTAATGTGCCAGATCAGAGGCTTTAATCGTCATCTTGCGTTTCCCTGCCACCAGGGTAATGCCACTATCCGCCGGCACAACGGCGAGGATTTTCAGATATTCTTCGCGACTGGCCGCGCGGGCTGAGGCGATACTGAGGATTTTATTGCCTTTACCTTTGGACAGCTGCGGCAGCTCAGAGACCGGGAATACCAGCATCCGCCCTTCATTGGAAATCGCCACCACCTGATCAGTGGCAGGATCTTTAATCACTTGCGGGGTCATGACTTTGGCTGCCGTCGGTAAGCTCAGTAAGGCTTTACCGGCTTTATTACGACTAATCAGGTCCTCAAAGCTGGCGACAAAACCATAACCGGCATCGCTGGCAATCAGCAGCTGCACCTGATTGTCGGCCATCAATACATGTTCAAAGTTTTCACCTGCTACCAGTGTAAAGCGCGTGGTCAGCGGCTCGCCCTGGCCGCGGGCTGATGGCAGGTCATGCGCTTCCGCAGCAAAACTACGGCCACTGGAATCGATAAAGGCCGCGTACTGATTACTACGGCCACTGGCCGCCGATTTAAAGCCATCGCCTGCTTTATATTGCAGACTATTGCCATCCACATCGTGCCCTTTGGCACAGCGAACCCAGCCTTTTTCTGACAGGATCACCGTCACCGGCTCGCTTGGCAGTAACTCTTTTTCACTCAGCGCTTTGGCTTCTTCGCGTTGCACAATCGGGCTGCGACGCTCATCACCATATTTCTTCGCGTCGGCCTGCAACTCTGCGCGGATAAGCTTAGTCAGCTTACTTTCGCTACCAAGAATGCCCTGCAGATATTCCCGCTCTTTGTTCAGTTCGTCCTGCTCGCCACGAATTTTCATTTCTTCCAGTTTGGCGAGGTGACGTAATTTCAGTTCCAGGATGGCTTCAGCCTGACGATCAGTCAGCAGGAAGCGCTCGATCAGCACCGGTTTCGGCTCATCGTTTTCGCGGATAATGCGGATCACTTCGTCAATATTGAGGAAGGCGATTAACAACGCTTCCAGCACATGTAAACGGTCCAGCACTTTGTCGAGGCGGTGCTGCAGCCGGCGGCGCACTGTATCGCGGCGAAACACCAGCCATTCGCTGAGGATCTCCAGCAGGTTCTTAACCCGTGGCCGCTGATCAAGACCGAGGATATTCAAATTGACCCGATAGGATTTCTCTAAATCTGTGGTGGCAAACAAATGCTGCATCAGCTGTTCCACGTCGATGCGGTTAGAACGCGGCACCACCACAATCCGGGTCGGGCTTTCATGGTCGGATTCGTCGCGTAAATCTGACACCATCGGCAGCTTTTTCGCATTCATCTGTGCGGCGATTTGTTCCAGCACTTTGGCGCCGGAAGTTTGGTGCGGTAACGCCGTGATGACGATATCGCCATCCTCAACGGTATAAATCGCCCGCATCCGCACACTGCCGCGGCCGGTTTCATAGATGGCCTGCAATTCATGCTGCGGGGTGATGATTTCTGCATCGGTCGGATAATCCGGCCCTTTTACATATTGCAGCAAATCCGGTACAGAGGCCTGTGGGTTGTCCAGTAAGTGACAGGCCGCGTCGGTAATTTCCCGCACATTATGCGGTGGAATGTCGGTGGCCATACCAACAGCGATCCCGGTGACGCCATTGAGCAGAATATGCGGCAGCCGCGCCGGCAATACTTTCGGCTCGTCCAGCGTGCCGTCAAAGTTTGGGACCCAATCGACAGTGCCCTGCCCCAGTTCACTGAGTAATAACTCACTGAACCGCGATAATTTGGCTTCGGTATAACGCATTGCTGCGAAAGATTTCGGGTCATCCGGCGCGCCCCAGTTGCCCTGACCGTCCACCAGCGGATAACGGTAAGAAAAGGGCTGCGCCATCAGTACCATGGCTTCATAACAGGCGCTGTCGCCGTGCGGGTGGAATTTACCTAATACGTCACCAACAGTACGGGCCGATTTTTTGTACTTCGCCACATGCGACAAGCCAAGCTCCGACATCGCATAGACAATACGGCGCTGGACCGGTTTTAACCCATCGCCGATATGCGGCAGGGCCCGGTCCATAATGACGTACATCGAATAATTGAGATAGGCTTCTTCAGTGAAGTGCCGCATCGGGCGTTGTTCTATCCCGTCGGCACTGATGATGATATCCGTCATGCGTTACCCTTCTTCGCCAGCCTTCAGCTTTGCGCTGTTGCTGCGGCACTTTGACGACGACGTCGCCATTGCCATAATAATAAAATCAACAAAATCAGGCTGGTACTGGCGAACAAGCCAATCCAAAGCCATTGCATCTGTCGTTTGTGTTCGATTTCCAGCAGGCGCAGTGCCTGCAGCTCGTTATCTTTCTGCAGCAATTCGTTCTGCGCCTGTTGCCGCTCAGCATCGAAGCTCAGCCGTAGTTTCTGTACCTGTAAATCTCTTTTGTCATCCTGCAGACTGACATAATTTTTAAAGAACTGATCAAACAGGTTATAGGCTTTTTCAAAATCACCATTGTCGGCATACAAGCGGGCTTTGAGCTGGTCAAAATGCAGCGCAAAAAACTTATCTGAGACGTTGCGTTGATTACCGAGTTGCTCTGCGGCCAAATCAACTTCCTGAAACGCCAGACTGGTTTGGCCCAGTGCACGGTAAATCAGCGCTTTTTCAAAATGATGTTCACTGAGCTGATAGGTCGACTGTAAATGTGGCAGATAAGCGTCAGCCTGTTCCATATAAGACACAGCCGCGTCATACTTTTTCATACCACGATTGGTCGTCGCGAGGCCCAGGTACGCGTAATAGGTTTGCACCGGGTCTTCAGCGACCAGACTGGCTTTGAGCATTTTATCGAAGATTTCCAGCGCCAGCTCTGGCTTGTTCTGATACCGGTAAGTCATCGCCAGGTTGTACCAGACCGAAATTTTGCTTTTTTCCCAGCCCAGTTCGTCAAACAACCGGTAAGATTCTTCCAGCAGTTTGCGCGCTTCTTCATCACTCATCAGCATGGTGTACATCAGGCCAAGCTCAGCATTGACGCTGGCCAGAGTCTCTTTGTCGTCGAGCTTGACCGCACGTTCGTAGGCTTGTTTTAAGGTTTGCAGCGCTTCCTGATCCTGGTTTTCTTCCGCCAGCATCGCCGCCAGATTGAGCTGGCCCTGGATCATCAGCTTTTCGTCTTTCAGCTCAGTCGCCAGCGCCATCCCTTTTTTATAGTACTCATTGGCCTGCGCATATTCCCGATGCATTTCCAGCGCAAAACCCATACTGAACAGCAACTCGGTATGGGTTTTGCTGACCTGATCAGGCACCAGGGCCAGGCCGCGCTCTGCCGCAGCCAGCTGATCACGGTGGCGCCCCAATGCTTCATAGATTAATGACAGTTCGCTGAGCCAGCTGGCTTGCTGGGCCAGGCTCCAGTTGCCGAAATCTGCTTCGTGGCTTTTTGCCAGTTGCAGCATGGCTTCAGGCCGGACGTTTTTTTGTTGCTGAATTTGCTGCAACCAATCCGGCACTGCATTTTGCGCGTCATCCGCCGCAATGGCGCTGGCGCAACCAAGCCAAAAAGTTGTTAATAAAAACACTGCACAGATTTTCATAGTAATAATAATTCATCCATAGTGCATAAATCCGCAGTCCAGAGTATAACGACCGGCAGGCGCTGACAATCCTCAGGCCAGAATCGCGCGATCGCCTTTGTGCTCCAGCCAGTCCTTGCGGTCATTGGCGCGTTTTTTCGCCAACAGCATATCCATCATTTCCAGTGTCTGGCGCTCATCGTCAATGGTCAGTTGCACCAGGCGCCGGGTGTTGGGGTCCATCGTGGTTTCACGCAGCTGCAACGGGTTCATCTCGCCCAGACCTTTAAAGCGCTGCACGTTGATTTTACCGCGTTTTTTCTCAGCTTCGAGCCGATCCAGAATGCCGTTTTTCTCATCTTCATCGAGCGCATAATAGACATCTTTGCCGATGTCGATGCGGTACAACGGCGGCATTGCAACAAAGACATGGCCGGCTTCGACTAAAGCGCGGAAATGGCGGACAAACAATGCGCACAACAAAGTGGCAATGTGCAGACCATCAGAATCCGCATCAGCCAGAATACAGACCTTGCCATAACGCAGTTGTGACAAGTCGGCAGAGTTCGGGTCCAGCCCGACCGCAACTGAAATATCATGCACTTCCTGCGACGCCAGAATTTGTTCGGACTCGACTTCCCAGGTATTCAAAATTTTACCGCGCAGCGGCATCACCGCCTGATATTCACGGTCGCGTGCCTGTTTGGCTGAACCGCCGGCTGAATCCCCTTCAACCAGAAACAGTTCAGAACGGCTGACGTCGGAACCGCTACAGTCGGCCAGCTTGCCGGGCAATGCCGGGCCGGCTGTGACTTTTTTCCGCACAATTTTCTTTTCAGCACGTAAACGTTTTTGCGCGTTGTTGATACAGAACTCCGCGAGCGTCTGCGCGATGTCGGTATGTTCGTTCAGCCACAAGCTGAAGCTGTCTTTGACCACACCACTGACAAAACTCGAGGCCTGACGGCTCGACAGCCGTTCTTTGGTCTGACCGGCAAACTGCGGTTCCTGCATTTTCAGCGACAGAATATAAGCGCAGCGGTCCCAGACATCTTCAGGAGTCAGCTTTATGCCACGCGGCAGCAAATTACGGAATTCACAGAACTCGCGTAGCGCTTCCAGCAAGCCCTGACGTAAACCATTGGCGTGGGTACCGCCTTGTGCCGTTGGGATCAGGTTCACGTAGCTTTCAGTGAGTAACTCGCCGCCTTCCGGCAGCCATAACACCGCCCAGTCAACCGCTTCGGTACTGGCGCTGAAACTGCCGACAAAAGGCTGTTCCGGCAAGGTGATACAGTCTTTGACCGCATCAACCAGATAGTCGCGGATGCCGGCGATATAACACCAGCTATAGCTTTGTTCATTAACTTTGTCGTCGAATTTGACCGTCAGGCCCGGACACAACACGGCTTTGGCTTTGAGTACATGCAACAGCCGGCTGACCGAAAACTTCGCTGAATCAAAATACTTCGCATCAGGCCAGAAGCGCACCCGGGTGCCGGTGTTGCGTTTGCCGACT
>CBFGPY010000196.1:0-5829 GCA_965650755.1 uncultured Chromatiaceae bacterium
CCAAAGTCATCATACAGCCCGGTGTCGCATCATGCTCAGCCAGCGCTTTGGGAATATTCAGTGGAATTGAGCAATCGCCCCGTACACAGCGATCAATATCGTGCGTGATAGCCCAGGAATTACCCATCACGCGTTCGCCGTCGCGCAGCCAGCTCCAGGCTTCCTTTAACGCATAATCGCCTTTGGACTGCAAAACCACCATCGCCGGTTTTTGCCGGTCAACACTGAGGAGTTCATCCATCGGCCGGTATTCGCTGGCACGTACTGCCGGGTTTAGCAGAATAAATAAATTCGGATTGTCCTCGCCGGCTTTAATCGCTTTGCTGATGCGATCTTTGCTGCCATGCAGCGCCACGGCGCCACCAAGGCTATGCCCCAGCACTGTGTACCGTTGCAGCTGGCCAGCACTGACCAGCCCGTCCAGTTCGTCCAGTAACGCGGAAAAACCGGTTTTACCTATGCGCCGCGCCACGGATTTACGCTGAAAAATCGTCGGGAAATCTAAAGCTTCAACCTGACTGCTGGCGTCGGTCGAACCATCCAGCCACAGTGGGTCGAATTTGTCGCCACGCCAGCCAATATACAAACCAATCAGATTACGCTGCGCATCCGACTGGGCCATCAGTTGGTAAAACTGCTGGAAAGCAATGAAGTTTTCATCATCCGGTTTCGCACTGTGATGCCAGCCGTGGATAAAAATCAGCAGTTCAGGTTTGGCACTGCTCTGGCTGATGCGGGCCTTCAGACCTGCGAGCTGCGCCGGATTATGTGGCTGACCTTCGTCATTAAATTCAATCACATGGAAATTTTGCTGCGCAATATCAGCGCCGGGAACATGGTAAGCCTGATCAGGAATGTAACTCAGTGCCAGCGACAGTAATAACACCGCGGCAAGCAGCAGTTTAGAAATAGCGATACGGAACAGGACTTTTTTCAATTGATGACTACACACTCAGACAGCGAATTTAGCGAACGGACTCTGCAGCGGCGTGCAGAAAAAACCAGCAGATTATACGGCAAAATGCCGGGAGGCAGGTAGCGTTGTATCGCAGCAGGGTCAGGCTTTATTTATCTTTGAACCTAAGAAAAATGGCCGCGGTTCGGCGGCCATTCAGTTTCAGTCTGACAACAGGTTCAGATGTTACGACCCAATCACACCGCCATCGTCTTTTGTAACAATCACAGTCGCTGAGCGCGGACGACTGGTTTTGTCCTCGGCCGGCCAGGTCGAAGTCAGATTCGTCACAGTGGAACGGTCACCCGGGTGCTGAATGTTGACAAACATCGTCTTCATATCCGGTGTAAAACTGATGCCGGTGACTTCACAGTCGATTGGCCCTACCAGGAAACGTTTGATCTGACGGGTTTTGCTGTCTGCCACCAGCATCTGGTTATTACCAAAAGGGCCGGACGCTTGTTGTGAACCACTCATATCAGTCTGGATCCACAGCAGACCGTTGTGGTCAAAAGCCAGACCATCCGGGCTTGCCAGATGATTGTCCGCACTGAGTTTCAGGCCTGTGCCTGGCGTTTCCGTACCGACATCGCCGGCCAGCAGGAAAATATCCCAGTCAAAGGCGAGCGCCTGCGGCTGCTGCCGTTCGCGCCAGCGGATGATATGGCCAGTCGCGTTGTTGGCACGTGGATTGGCTTTATCCACTTGCGCGGCAGTGCGGCCAGTATTGTTAGTCAGGGTGAAATAGACTTCACCGGTTGTTGGGTGTACAGCACCCCACTCCGGTCTGTCCATCTTGGTGGCGCCAACCACGTCAGCTGCTAAACGGGTGTTAATCAGCACGTCCGCCTGGCTGACGAACTCAACGTTTTTAGCAAGGGCCGCGGCACGGAATTTCTCCGAGTTAAAGTTCAGCGCTAACCATTCACCGCTGCCGTCAGCATTAAATTTGGCGACATAGAGCGTGCCGTCGTTCAGCAGGTGACCGCCGGCTGTGGCTTTATGATACGGTGCTTTGGACACATATTTGTAGATGTATTCAAAGGTCGAATCGTCACCGGAGTAAAACACCACTGGCTGGCCTTCAACCACAGGTGCAAACACTACGCCTTCGTGACCAAAGCGGCCCAGTGCCGTGCGTTTTTGCGGCACGCTGTCCGGGTTAAACGGATCGATTTCGACAATCCAGCCAAAAGTGTTTGGCTCATTGCGGTAGTCGCGGTTGGCGTCTGTCGCGATGGTGGAAGCGTTAAAACGCTGATACTGATCAGCGCCTGAATCAGCGGTTTCCCAGCTGTAACGACCGTTTTTAGTACCCACGCCGTAGCGTTTATGTTCACGTGGCTGTGTGGCATCAGCGTTCATAAAATAACCGGCCCAGTTTTCTTCGGCGGTTAAATAAGTGCCCCAAGGCGTGTAACCATTACCGCAGTTATTCAGCGTACCGCGGGTACGGGTGCCGTCCGGGCTGTATTTAGTGACCATCTTGGCATCACCACGGGCCGGGCCTGAAATGTCCATCGGCGTCGCGCCGGTGATACGGCGGTTCAGCGGGCTGCCCTGCACCAGCTGGAACTGGCCTTTGGCGTCTTTTTTGATGTGCGCCACAGTGACACCGTGTACCGCCACTTCTTTGCGCACTTCATCCGCCGGGCGTGGTGCGCCGGTTGGGCCATTTTGATGCAAAGTTGCCGGTTCACAGTATTCATGGTTAAACACCAGCAAACCTTCGTTGCTGTTTTTACCTTCGGTGCGGGCGTCCAACGGGAAGAAATGCATACCGTCATGGTGCGCACCGACTTGCTGTTCCATTTCAGCACCGGTATTGAGGCCGCCTTCTTTGTATGCCGGGTAGCTACCGGTCAGCGGGGTGCCCATCGGTAAAAAAGCGCGGGCTGTGTAGCCTTGCGGCACAGTGACTTTATCCAAACGATTGGTTGGGATAGTGGTGAAATTCAGCAGCACAGGGGCAGGTTCTGGTTTGACTGCTTCTGGTAATAATAACGGCGCTTTGGTGTCGCTGTTACAACCGGCCAGGGTGCCACCAAACACAGTGGCGACTGCCGCGGCGATGCCACCTTTTAAAAAACCACGACGAGTCGCGACAATGTCGCTGAAAGTCGGGTTATCAGAAAAGTTGGTTTGCGGATCTATGCCGCTATTATCGAAATCTAACTTATTGTTTTGCTGCTTGTTATACATGAGCGCTCCGGCAGTGACAGTTCAAAAAGTTCCGCCGGTATTAGAGCTTTAACAGATGTCAGCGCCGTGACGTTTCATCGACAGTTTTGCGACATCCCATCGACATTTGTATGACAACCCCGTTTATGTGCCGGATGCTTCAGACAAAAGTTGCGTGTGTGGAGGCTGACACAGCGCCGCGCTGCTCTGGTATAGTGCAGCCATCTTTGCGCACAAACTGAGGTCCGTAACACCGATGATGGAATGGCAAATTGTACCTTTTGAGCAGTTAGACAGCCTGACGCTGTACAACATGTTGCAACTGCGGGTTGATGTGTTTGTGGTCGAACAAAACTGCCCGTACCCTGAACTGGACGGCAAAGATTTACAACCGGGTGTGCTACATATTCTGTTGAAAAAACAGGATAAAATTCTGGGTTACAGCCGCGTATTACCACCGGGCGTCAGTTATCCGGACCATCCGGCAGTCGGTCGGGTTTGTGTGGCGCAGACAGCGCGGCGTTTAGGCCTCGGTGAACTGCTGGTAGCAAAAGCCATTGCGGTCGCCAGCGAACACTGGCCGCAACTGGACCTGTATATTTCGGCACAATGTTATCTGCAGCGCTTTTATGAAAGCATGGGGTTTGTCGCCGCCAGCGAACCCTACCTGGAAGATGATATTCCGCATCTGAAGATGATCCGGCCGGCGGGTTAACCGCCAGCCGCTCGTCACTACGCCCCGGTTACTGCGCGTACAAATGCTCAGCGCGCTGCAGCAAAATCCAGCTGGTCAGGATGTATTTATCATTCGACACCGGCACACAACCGCGATGGGTGTGGGTGAAGTACGCCGGCGCAATCACCATCCGGCCAGCTTTAGGCTGAATCGATTTCTGCTGATAATAAAAATCAGTCTGGCCGCCTTCAGCCACATCATTGAGATAAAACATAAACAACAACGTGCGGTGCAGTGGCTCGTTTAACGGCGCCTGTGGATAGACTTCACAGTGCCAATAGTTGTAATTTCCTTTACCAGCATCGTATTTCTGCGCCTGGATCGGCCCCAGCCGGTATAACAGCCGCATATAGTCGCCTGCACGCGCCTCGCCGAGTTCGGCATAGTTTTCATGGGTCAGATTCACCGGCTCGCCAGTCACCGGATGCTGGATAGTCAAAGCCACAGGCGCAATCAGCGCAAAATGATATTTGCGGAAATACTGTTCGGCATATTGGCCCGTCACTGCGATGATTTGCTGCAACAAGGCCTGATACTCAGCGTGGTCGTTCAGGTACAAATCCGTGCTGATTTTTTTGCTTGGGTCGACACCGCCACCGGTGCGGCCTGGTGTGCGGTGCGGGCTGTGCTCAAAAGTGTTGATAATGGCCTGGCAGAGTTCAGGGCTTAACGCGTCGTCGTAGATCTCAATAAAATCAGTCATCGGAGTTAGTTCAGCTGGCAAGGTCTGTCTGCAAGATAAAGCATCAGGCCCACAGCTGAGAAGCTCTGCCGGCAGAAAATTTGCAATTCATTTACAGCTAACATGACAACGGCGGTATTGCACCGCCGTTATTATTCGGGCCACTCAGTGGCAGACTCAGCCCTGATAAGCCGGATAATCGCTGTAGCCCTTGGCATCCTGGGTGTAGAAGGTGCTTGGGTCCGGCGCTGTTAACGGCCAGTCGTGTAACCAGCGTTCCACCAAATCCGGGTTGGCGATAAAGGCAGCCCCAACCGCCACCGCCTGCAACTGACCAGCCTGTACCGCTTGGGTGGCTTCGGTTTTCTGGTACCCCATGTTGCCGATCAGGTTGCCCTGATAAGCTTCCCGCGCCGCAGTCACCACGTCGCCTTGTTGCACACCAAAGAAATCGGCCCGCATCAGATGTAAATAGGCCAGATTAAACGGGTTTAATGCTGCAGCAACATGACGGGTTAACGCCACCGGATCTGAATCGACCATGCTGTTGTAGCTGTTGAGTGGCGAAATCCGCACGCCAACCCGGTCAGAACCCCAGACTTCCACCACCGCCTGCACCACTTCCAGCAGCAGGCGGCTGCGGTTTTCCAGCGAGCCACCGTAACGGCCGCTACGGGTATTCACACCATCACGCAGGAACTGGTCCAGCAGATATCCGTTAGCACCGTGCACTTCCACGCCGTCAAAGCCTGCTTCTTTTGCATTGATAGCCGCCTGACGGAACTGGGCAATAATGGTTGGAATTTCGTCATCAGCCAGTACCCGTGGCACTGTGTACGGCAACTTGCCCTCTGGCGTATGCACTGTATCTTCGATAGCAACAGCAGCAGACGACACCGGCGTATTGCCGTTGTTCAGCGCCGGATGGCAGGCCCGGCCACCATGCCAAATCTGCAGCACAATTTTGCCGCCTTTGGCGTGCACAGCATCCGTCACCTGTTTCCAACCCTGAATCTGCGCCGCGGAATAAATACCGGGTTCACGCCAGAACGCAGAATTGCCCTCAGCCACCATAGTTGCCTCGGCAATAATCAAACCTGCACTGGCGCGCTGGGCATAGTAGTCGGCCATGATCGGCGTCGGCACATGGTCGGCATCGGCACGGGTACGCGTCAGCGGCGCCATCAGAATACGGTTTTTCAGGGACAATGCCCCGAGCTGGACTGGACTGAACAAATCACTCATGGTTTTTCCTTGGTTTGGCTGCGCGAAAAT
>CBFGPY010000197.1:0-5815 GCA_965650755.1 uncultured Chromatiaceae bacterium
GCCAAGCGTTTCGCCCTGCCAGCCTTGTAACTCATTTTGTCTGGCGATCTCCAGCGACAGCCTCGCTGCGACCATGGCTTCGTCGGTGTAACCGGCATCCAGTGCGATATTGGCAACGTCATACGCCAGCCACATCCGCAGTGCGCTCACGTCCGTGTCTGTCAGGTGCAAATAGGCCTGGTAGCCATATTCAAATTCCTTCTCGTCCTGTTGTTGTGCAATTGCCTGATATTGCTGACATTTGTACCAAGCTGCGCTGGGTAACTGATTTGATTGTAAAACAGACATCTGCTGCAGGATTTTGCTCCGGTCTGTGCCATCGATAAACTTGGTCAGCCGGCATTGCTGCAACAAAATCCAGGCCTGATTGGCGGTATCGGTTTGTGGTGTAGCAGCAGCGATGTTTTCCAGCTGTTGCCAGATTTGTGGTGGTGGTGTCGTCGAATCCAGCGCAAGTCGCAGTACCTGTTGTTCTGTCGCCGAGAATCGCCAGTTGTTGCTTGGCACAGCAGGTAAAGGCTGACCGCCCGGATTTGTGTCGCTGTGTGCAGGTAATGACAGAAAAGCCGTCAGTAGCAGGGTAAAACATAAGTTGATATGACAAAAGCTCCGGGATCTTATTGGCATACTGCTGGTCCGTTATTCGCATCCGTTGTGTTTCCAGCTTAGGACATTTTGCACGGCGTACCGGTCAAAACCATGGATTGGGTAGCGATTTTGGTTTAACTGCTGAAAATTCACCCAAAGTGCTGAGCTGCAGAGCAATACCGGTGTGGCGGAAGAACCGGAAATAACAGCCCCTAGGGCGTGCGGGGCAGGAAAAGCTCCGGGCCTGATTTGCGCGCCCGGAGCTTTGGGTCATTACAACTTATACAGAGCTTTCAGCGCCGGATCTGCTGCCAGCTGCGCTTTGGCCGCGGCATCACCGACAATCACTAAAGTCATCTGCTCGACATTCAGGTATTTCTTCGCCAATTCCGACAACTGCTGCGGTGTGATGGCGTTGATATTCTGTACGTAGTTCTCCAGATAACTGAGCGGCAGGCCGTGGATTTTCAGGTTCCACAGCTGGTTGATAATGGCGCCGCGGCTGGAGTTTTGCAGGATATAAATACCGCCTTTGTAGTTTTTAAAGTTATTCAGCTCCTGCTCGGATGGCGGGGTACTTTGCAGCAATCGGATCTCTTTGATTATTTCACTTAAGGCTGCAGCGGTGGATTCAGCCGTGACATCGGCCTGTTCAAACCAGACTGCGGCTTTGATCCGGCTGCTGACAGAACTGCCTGGCGAGTAGGTGTAGCCTTTGTCTTCGCGGATATTGCGGGTAATACGGCTGCCAAAAGAGCCGCCAATCACAGTGTTGAGTAAATCCAGCCCGACATAATCCGGATGCGACGGGTCGACCACAGGTAAACCCAGGCGGATTGTGGATTGCACTGCTTTATCGCGTGGGATAAACACCAGCCCGGGTTTGGCGCTGCTATTGACTGTAGTCAGCAGCCGGCCTTTGCCTGCGGTCATGCCGGCAAAGGCGGCACGTACGGCTTTTTCGGCGGCGGCTTCGTCAAACTGACCGGAGATAAACAAATGACTGCGGCTGGCGACTAAATGGTTTTGCACAAACTGCTGGCAGTCGGCCAGCGTCAGCGCTTCCACTTTAGCGGCGTCCGCATAGATTTTGCCATAAGGATGGCCGGCAAACAGATGTTGATAAAAAGCCTCAGCCGCCTGACTTTGCGCCTGCGATTTGTCGACTTTTAAATCGCGGACAAAGTTAGTCACCAGCCGGGTTTTGTCGGCGTCAGTGAAATTCGGATTAATCACCACATCGGCCAACAAGCCGGCAGCATCGCCAACAAACTCAGACAACACGTCGATTTCAACAAAGCTGCTGTTGGTATCCACGGCGGTATTGAGCTGGCCGCCCATCAGCGCCGCTTGTTGTGCAATGGTTTTGGCGTCGCGGCTTTTGCTGCCTTCGAGCAGCAGCTGATAACTCAAATCAGATACCGCGTCTTTATCGCCGTCATCAACATTGCCGGTTTCGGTTAAAAGCCGCAGCGTGACTTTAGGGGTGTTGCCGTACTGGACAAAAGTGACGCTGAGGCCATTGTCCAGCGTGATGCTGCGCTGCGCGGTCAGCGTGAAAGGTTTTGGCGCACTGCCAGCTGGTGGTGTTTCTTTAGCCTGCAGCGGTGTGCACAGCAGCGCCGTCAATAATACAATCAGGGCTCTCATGGCTGGGTTCCTTCTTTGCCGGTTGCCGGGGTCGCGGTTGCATCAGCCGGGGCTTCGCCCGGGCGCAGCGTCAGGATAGTTCTGTTGCCGGGGCGCAGGTATTCCTGCACTGTGGCTTTGATCACTTCCGGCGTCACCGCTTTAAAGTTGGCTTCTAATTCATTGATCCGGGCCGGGTTATTGTCGAACAAGGCAAAACTGGCCATTAAATCCAGTTTACCGAAGCCATAAAATTCATCGATGTTGTCATACAGGCTGGAGCGTAATTTGACCAAAGCACGGTCAATGTCGGCCTGGGCAATAGGTTGTTCCTGCAATTTGCCAATGACGCTGTCCACCGCTGCGACCAGCTGCTCTGTGCTGTGCTGCTCGTCGTGGGTAAAAGAACTCATCCATAGCATAGGGCCGTTGTAATTAAACATGTTACCGAGCAGATAATTGATACCGCCGCCGACTGAACCTGTTACCTGGCGGTTTTTCACCAACTCCTGATACAACAGGCTGTCGCTGCCTTGCACCAGTAACTGGTCGATAATGCCCATAGCGTAATATTCCGGCGTGTTACGCGGTGGCATTTTGTAGGCAAAAGCAAAGGCCGGTTTTGGCGCCAGCTTGTCGTATTTTACAAAACGTTTTTCCTGCTCTTGTCTGAGTTCAGTCAGCACCGGCGCTTCGGGTAAAGCAGAGGCCGGAATGGCGGCAAAGTATTTTTTCACCATCGCCAGCGTGGCTTCCGGCTCTACGTCACCGACTACCACAACGACGGCATTATTCGGCGCATAATAAGTTTTGAAAAAGGCCGCAACATCGTCCAGCGTGGCGGCGTCGAGATGCGCCAAATCACCGTAGAAGTTGTGCGCGTTATACCAGTTGTCAAAGGCGTATTGCGGCATGTCGAGCCAGGGGAAACCGCCGTATGGCTGGTTCAGCACGTTCACTTTGACTTCGTTTTTCACCACGCCCTGCTGGTTGGTCAGATTGTCCTGGGTAATGGCGAGGCCTTTCATCCGATCGGCTTCGGCCCACAACATGGTTTCCACTTTGTGTGCCGGCACAATCTCAAAATAGTTGGTGAAATCAAAGCGGGTGGAGCCGTTTAATATGCCGCCGTTGCTTTGCACCAGATTGACAAATTCCATCTTGCCAAGATTGGCCGAGCCCTGAAACATCATATGTTCAAACAAATGGGCAAAGCCGGTGCGGTTTTTCGGTTCATTGCGAAACCCGATGTTGTAGTACACACCAATCACCGCCAAAGGCGCGGTTTTGTCCGGTGATATCACTACTTTCAGGCCATTTTCCAGCGTGTGGTAATGCACCGGCACATTAAAACTGACCGGGCTGGTGTTGCCGGCCGCCTGTTGCGCCAGCTGGCCGGCGACGGCTTCGAGTGGTTTGGTATCGGCAGTGGCGGCAGTGGTCTCGGCGGGCTTGGGTCCGCACCCGGCCAGCAGCACGACCAGCGCTGTACTGCTCCAGCGACTGAATCTTTGGTTGAACATCCGGCTTAACATGCAAAAGTCCTTGTTTTGTTAGGGTGGATAGAGTGAACCCGCTGTCACAGGCAAAGGCAGCCAGGCTTGTCGGCTCTCCAATAAAACATGCGGCTGGTGGTTTTTCAAGCAGGCTGTTAACAGCAGGTGACATTGATTTGTAAGAAAATGCCACAACCAAATTCCATAAGCAGATCAGTAACAAAAGTCATTCAAATACAGCGATATGCGCGCTAGCTTTAAATTTTTCTGCAAAGAAGGGCCACCGATGAAGCAGTATCTGCTGCGTAATGACCATGGCGATGAACTGACTATTCTGACTAAAGGTGCCACATTGGCGCGCTGGACCTGCCTGCTCGACGGCGCCGTGCGGGATTTGCTGCTGCATTATCCGCAACCCGCGGGTTATCTGACCGACAGCTGTTATCTCGGTGCTGTAGTAGGGCCTTATGCCAACCGTATTGCCAACAGCAGTTTTAGCCTGCCAACGGCCGCCGATGGGCCTGGTGCAAGTACGAAGTTTGTGCAGCTGGAGGCAAATGAAGGGCCGCATCATTTGCATGGTGGCCGGATTGGTTTGCACCAGTTGTTATGGCAGGCGCAGCCGGTAGGGCATGACAAGTTGGTACTGGTCACTGAAGTGCCGGACGGGCAGGGCGGTTATCCGGGGCCGATCATGTTCCGGCTGACCTATCAGCTGAGCGCCCCAAAGCCGGGGCTCTCTGAGCTGACGGTGCTGATGGAGGCAAGTAGCAGTCAGGCCACTTTGATAGGCCCGACTCTGCACCCGTATTTTAATTTGGCGGGCGAAAGTGCGGCAGTGGATGAACATCAGCTGCAACTGTCTGCTGCACATTACACAGTGGTGGATGCAGCCTGTATTCCGAGCGGTGAGCTACGTAAAGTGCAGGACACTGAGTTTGATTTTCGCCAGGCACGGCCTGTGGGCCAGACCCGGCTGGACCACAATTTTGTCGTGCATGGTGACCTGCAACAAAGCGCCGCCCGCTTAACCAGCCCGGACGGCAAGCTGACGCTTGAAGTCTGTTCCGACTATCCGGGGTTGCAGGTCTACAGCGGCGATCATCTGCAACACCCGTTCCGGTCACGCCAGGGCATCTGTTTAGAACCGCAGTTTTTCCCGGACTCACCCAATCAAAAAGGCTTTCCGTTCCATTTCACTAAGCCAGGCCAGCCGTTTGTGGCGAAGATACGGTATCTGCTAAGCCGGGCTGACCGGCAGGCGAACACTCAGGCATGAAACATCCAGCGCACGCCAAAGGCGTCATTGAGTGCGCCGTAAAGGCCAAATGGCTGCTGGCTTAGCGGGTCGGTAATGGTTGCCCCTTCGCTGAGCTGCTGAAACACCCGGGTGGTTTCTGCTGCAGTCCCACCACTGACATACAAACACATCAGATTGCCGGGCTGTGGCTGTTCTGTCGGATGCAACCAGTCTGACGCGGCAAGATCTATCAGCGGCGATATAAGCCTGGCATGCACCACACGTTGATGTAGTGCAGGCGGAAATGCCTGCTGCATCGGCGAATCCCCGACTGTGGTCAACTGCAATTCACCGCCAAACACTTGCTGATAAAAGGTAAAAGCTGGCGCGCAATTGCCATCAAATAACAGGTAGGTCGAGATTTGCATAGTGGCCTCAGGGGAGTGATGAGTAGCGATAATTCACTATGAACCTGAGGCTGCGGTTGAGGCAATTGCGATTTTTATTTAGGTGGTGGCAGACTTAGCCGGACACTTTGCGCCAATTCATCCGCAGTTGCGACACGGCCATGCACGCTGATGAAATGTCTGGCGGCAAAGCCTTCCTCCTGCAACAGTTGCTGCAGTTCTTTCGCTGCCGGATAAGCTGCGACAGGCCCCTGATTCGGCACCATAAACAAGTCCCCCTGTAGCACAGCGCCTGCGGCCGGCAATAAAGCCACTAACATATCGTGGGCGTGGGGGCTCCGTTTTGGCAGCAAACGCAAGTTCAGCCCGGCCAAAGTCAGATCGCGTGCTGCGGTCAGTTCCTGCACTTGCAGTGTGTCACTGCCCGGTACATTGCGTGTCAGTGCTGCGCGGCC
>CBFGPY010000198.1:0-5807 GCA_965650755.1 uncultured Chromatiaceae bacterium
AATGAGCAATGCTGCCTGTTCAGCGAGCTGCTGCCAGTCCGCTGCTGAGGCCAGCTGTTGCTGCCAACGGCTGACCATGGCTTCACTGAGCTGGACACCGGGAAAAATAAGCCGTTCTGCCAAGCGGCTGGCCGGTCGATACGCGGCAGCGGCGAATAATAACAACAAACTGGAATAGAGCCAGAGCTGCCAGCCCGGCACTGCGGCCAGCGCCGGCATGCCAAACTGGCCAAACAGCGAGCTGATTAACGCCATCAACAATAACAACAACAAGCCCATCACCAGATAGACCAGGGCGCGGCTGGCAAAAGCATTGACCGCCAGCAGCTGATAACGCACCACGCTGTATACCAGCAGCACCAGATACAGCGGCAACACCAGCATAGGCCAGGGATACCAATTGAGGCCGATAGACGGAAATACAAAGCTGGTCGCCAGTAACAAACCAATGCCGGCAGTCATTGAGATCGCCACGACCGAATGGCGTTTATTGCCATGATAGGCGTGGCGGCCGCGCCAAAGCACCCAATGCGCCAGGATGCCAAGCAACACTGTGTACAGCAGATTAAACCAGCCAAAACCATCAAACAGAAAAAACACCGGCATGCCATACAAGGCCTGCACCCGCGCCGATGGCTGTGACCAGCTTAACAACACCACCAGCACTGAACCCAGCAACACCCAGGCCTGATACTGGCGTAACCATATGATCCAGCGCAGCTGCGGTTGTTGCGGCTGTGTCGTGACATACCGCAGCGCAAACTGCAGAAAAAACGCCGGCATCAGCGGATTGGCCAGGATCAACACTTTACCGGGCAGCAACAAATCATGTTGCAACGCCAGATGCCCCCCGCACCAGGCCGCCATCATGGCGCAAAAGCCAGCCAAAGGTTTTAACACCGGCTGAAAACGGGCGTGCCACCAGAGCCAAAGCCCGGTCCACAAAGCACAGAGGCTGGTAAGTCCCAGCATGGTTTCAAATAACAGCGCTAAATCCATCAGGTCTCCCTGCTTCTTTGACAGGAGTGTCAACGGTGTTGACGCTTTATAGTGGACATAGCGTAAACCAGCTTGTCAGTTGCCTCAAGCAGCTTCGCATTTATTGATACAGATCAATGTTTTGCCAATTAAGGCTGGTGTGGCCCAACAATCGCATTGTGCTGGCATCGTTGTTGATTTTCAGGTCGTTAGGGAGTTCATCCATGCTGTGGTCAGTCTTTTTCACTGAATTGGCTTTTCTGTTAGGCATCGCCGCCGTGTTGGCACCGTTATGGTTTTGGGCCGGACGTGGCCGGGGAGCCGCATGATGGAACTGGACTCCGCGCTTCTGTCCCGGCTGCAGTTTGCCTTTACTGTCAGCTTTCATATTATTTTCCCGTCGATCACCATAGGCCTCGCCACCCTCATCGCCATTTGGGAAGGTCTGTGGCTGAAAACCCGCAATCCGCTGTATCTGCAACTGGCTAAATTCTGGATCAAACCTTTTGCCATCACTTTTGGTATGGGCGTGGTGTCCGGCATTGTGCTGTCGTACGAATTCGGCACTAACTTCTCGAAGTTTTCTGAGCTGACCGGCGCTGTACTCGGGCCTTTGATGGCTTATGAAGTACTGACGGCATTTTTCCTCGAAGCCGGTTTCCTCGGTGTGATGCTGTTTGGCTGGCAACGTGTCAGTGCGCGGCTGCATTTTTTCGCCACTTGCACCGTAGCGGTCGGCACCTGGATCTCGGCGTTCTGGATCATCGCCGCCAACAGCTGGATGCAAACACCAGCCGGCCACGCCATTGTCGATGGTAAATTTGTCGTCGAAAGCTGGCTGGAAGTCATATTTAACCCATCGATGCCTTACCGGCTGGTGCATATGCTGCTCGCGACTATGCTGACCGCCGGTTTAGTGGTGATGGCAACTTCGGCCTGGTATTTACGCCGCAAACAACATACCGCCTTTGCCCGTAAAGGCCTGTCGTTTTCGCTGTGGTGGATATTGATTTTTGCGCCATTGCAGGCATTTGTCGGCGATTTGCATGGCCTGAACGTCAAAGAACATCAACCGGTGAAAGTCGCAGCGATGGAAGGCATATGGCCGGCGCGCGAGCACAATGTGCCGCTGTTATTGTTCGCCATTCCGGACCCGGTCCAGGAAAAAAACCATTTTGAAGTCGCTATTCCGGGCATGGCCAGTTTGATCCTGACCCACGACTGGCATGGCGAATTAACCGGCCTGCAATCAGTGCCAAAAGCGGACAGGCCTAATGTGCCGCTGGTGTTTTTCTCGTTCCGCGTCATGGTTGGCCTCGGTGTGCTGATGATTGTGGTTGCGCTGTGGGGGCTGTGGCTGCGCCGGCGCGACGCGCTGTACCAGCAACCGCTGTTTTTGTGGTTGTGCAGTCTGATGGCACCGACCGGGGTAATTTCAGTACTGGCCGGCTGGTATGTGGTCGAAGTCGGCCGCCAGCCGTGGATTGTCTATGGCCTGGTCCGCACCAGCGAGGTGGTGTCGCCGCTGCCGGCAGAGCGGGTGGCCTTATCACTGACTCTGTTTGTACTGACCTACAGCCTGCTGTTTGGTGTCTATCTGTATTTCTTCCGCAAGCTGATTAAAAAAGGCCCGCCACCACTTGCAGACTTACAACACCATCTGATTGGCGTCGAAGCCTCAGGTTACGCGCTGGCGCTGACTAAAACCCTGCAAGGCCATGACGCTGCCGTACCGACTGAAGGAGCTAAATAATGGATTTACCGCTGTTTTATTTCCTGTTACTCGGTTTTGCCATCCTGATGTATGTGCTTTTGGATGGCTTTGACCTCGGCATTGGTATTTTATACCCCTGGTTTCGCGATGAAGCCGACAAAGATCAGCTGATGCGGTCTATTTCCCACGTCTGGGACGGCAACGAAACCTGGCTGGTGTTTGGTGGCGTAATTTTATTCGGCGCTTTTCCGGCGGCTTACGCCGGCCTGACGTCGGCCTTGTATGCGCCCATTATGCTGATGTTAATTGGGCTGATTTTCCGCGGTGTGGCTTTTGAATACCGTTTTAAATCAACCACATCTAAACGCTGGTGGAACCGGGCTTTTGCTATCGGTTCCACAGTGGCGGCCTTTTGTCAGGGCCTGATGCTTGGCGTACTGATTGGCGGAACACCGTTGGTGTCGGCGTCGCCACTGGATTTACTGACGCCCTTTACTCTGTTTACCGGTTTTGCCCTGCTGGCTGGATATGCGTTGCTCGCCTGTACTTATCTGGTGATGAAATGCCGGGATGACCGGCAACAACGTGCAGCGCGCTATGGCCGCCGTCTGGTCTGGGTGTTGATGGGCGCGATGCTGGTGGTCAGTGTCGCCACGGCACTGGGTAGCGACGAGATTTGGCAGCGCTGGTTCGGCGGCTGGCATTTCCTCTGGTTGTGGCCACTGCCGGTATTATCTGTGCTGGCCGCCCGGTTGTTGTACCGCGATTTGGGCCGGGTGCAACGTCATTTAAAAGCCGGCGCTATTCCACACAGCCGCCATGAAGACCGGCCGTTTTGGCTTGCGGTGAGCTTGTTTGCGCTGGGATTTGCCGGCCTGTTAGTCAGCCTGTTTCCGGCCATTGTACCGGGTAAACTCAGTTATGTTGAAGCCGCTGCGCCGCAGGCCAGTTTGCAGTTTATGTTGCCGGGCGTGCTGATTTTTGTCCCTCTGATCCTGGCCTACACCTGTTGGGGCTACCGTATCTTCGCCGGCAAAGTCGAAGACTTCAGCGAGGGCTATTAAAATGGAAAAAAAGACTGGGACAGCTGAAATATTTTCTCTTACCGCCGCCATTCGTCGCAAATGGCAGCGGTTACAACGCCCGGGTAATCACTGGTTTTTCCTGCTGTATCTGGGGGGGCTTGCCGCGATCGTTGCGATCGCCAGCTTATTGAAATTCGGCATGAAATTACTGTAGCTACGCGATTATTCAAACAAGTTCCGGTCAGATAAACTGTCGTAAATCTTGACCTGGATCAGAGTTTTTAAACACAGCCTGATTGACTTTTCCGCTCAGGCTGTGCGTTTTTTTTCATTGTCTTTTTAAAACCAGCACTGCTATAGTCAAATCATGGTTCGGCTGTTGAACCTGTCAGAGATTTGATTCTATGCGTCTGCTGAAACTGTTTTTAGTCATCTTCTATCTGAGCATCCAGCTGTCGGGTGAGACCCGCTCTGCATCTCAGGCGTGGGTTGACAATACAGAAGCACAATTCAGCCACAGTCAGGCGCTCATCAGCCAGCACACACCTAAAGTCACCGACGCCGAAACACCAAAAGACCCCGAAACCAAACATCCGGTGCTGTTACAGGCCACTGTAGTTGTCACTGCCTTTTATCCGGATTTTGTCGCCTACTCCTTCAGCGGACCACAACCACGCCAGCTGAATCTGCTGCTCGCGGCGCCGCGCGCACCACCTGCCTTCGCTTAATCTGTTGTTGTTCCGCTGCATAAGCAGCATTGCATTCTATTTTTCCCAGATTAGATTGGGCCTGCACTGACGGGCTCATGTGAGGCATGTATGAGAAAGTTAAACGTTTATACCGTTGATCATATCGACCATTTAATTCAACCAACTGAATTCGCTGACACCACATTAAAATCACCAGCGTTGCAGATTTTTAATGACTTCCGCCACAGTGCGCCAGCCATTCTGGATGCTGAAACCAATGCACTGGAAGCGCTGGATATGATGACGCACGAGCACTGCAGCTTTAAGCTGGTGGTCGATGCGCATAAAGAAATGATTGGTCTGATTAGCACTGAGCAACTGTCATCGCAGAACATCATGCAGCATGTCAGCAAAGACTTAAAAGCCAGCGAACTGCAAGTGGTTGACCTGATGCGTCACCGCGATAACCTGATTGCCTTGTCCTACCAGCAAATTCAGTACTGCACTGTCGGTGATGTGCTGAACACGCTGCAGCACAATGGTGAATCGTTTTGTGTGGTGATTGATTTGGAAAACCACCAAATCCGTGGCGTGATCAGCGCGCGTGACATCGCCAGCCGCCTGCATTTGCCACCACTGGAAATCGAACGGCAACCGACCTTCCTGAATATCTTCGACCGGTTGTACGCATAAGGCGTCGGGTTACACAAATCAGGTTGGGACCGGCTGTTGGGGCCGGACTGGTTGGGACAATAAAGGCGGCTTCGGCCGCCTTTATTGTTTTCAGATACTGCCCGCAGCATCGTGCGGGTCAGTAATCGTCCTGCATCCGGTTCATTAAACTGGTCAGATAGGCAATGCCATTTTCCGCGGATAAGGCATTAATTGGTGCCTGCCCCATGGTGTAAGCATTGGCATTGGTCAACCACTGCGCAAACAACGCGTCAGAGCCGAAATAGGCCAGTCCTTGCTGATAAAACTGTTCTGCTTCCATCGGATCAATCGCATGTGAACGAATCATCCGATATGCATTTTCCGAGATTGTTGCCATAGCATCCCTCCTGCGGTGTTTGCCTGAACCTTTTTACTATAGCCAAGGCTGCCGATTCGCCAAGCGCAGCACAAAGTTTCGTTGCCGGGCGCGCCACGCCAGCTTTACAGCTTCTGCATTCGTATGCACCCACAGCCAGACAACGGATCCCCTATATTGCTGACATAATTCAGGTTTATCGGAGAACGCCGGAATGCGTCTGTCGCTGTTTTTGCTTTGTACCTTGTGGAGTTTTTTCTCACTGGCATTGCCGCAAGTGAGTCAGGGCAGCCTGCAACGGCTGGAAAATTTCCCGTCAAAGCTGGTCCCTCCCCGGCATATTGATATCTGGTTGCCGGCAGGTTTTAGTC
>CBFGPY010000199.1:0-5801 GCA_965650755.1 uncultured Chromatiaceae bacterium
TGATGATGCCGGCCCGGGCATAAGCGAGCTGGGTTGGTGTTTTGCCGGGCAAAGCCTGACGCGCGGCATGACTAAACTGGCCTTGTTGCGCGTCCAGTTCCACTGCAAGCGCCGACAAAGGCGCAGCGCAAGGCTCTGTATCACCTCGTGCCATAATCCAGCCGGCACGAAGTTTTGGCAGACCGCGGCTGACATCAGCCTGATAAGCAGGATCACCATAAGGCCCGCTGCAGTCATAGATGGGCACCGGCGCATTGGCGCTGCCATCCGGCGACGGGTGCAAGGCGACTTCACGATAAGGTACTGACACCGTGCCATCAGCACTTTGCAGATAAGCCCGGCGCGAACCGGTATGGGCGGCAGTTTTAAAATCGATAATATACTGGCGCGCTGCTTCGCGTTTATCACGGCGATTTTCACGAACGTTGGCGGGCGCAGTAGTAATTTTTGCGGTGGTAGTACAGTCAGACATAGCAAGCTCCAATAAAGTTGAGTTGCTTGTCCGGAGTGGGGCAAACGCATGCAGCCAAAAAGACGCAAAAAACGCCTGATGCAGCATCCATTTGATAAATAGTCTATGGCAATGGTCTGTCGCCGGCCTAATAAGCCTGGACAACACCATTTGCACAGACGACTGCAGATCTGCTGCGCGTTCACATACAGCAAGGCCTTCTCTCAAAGGTTTGGCACTGTATGGATCTCATGCTGCAGGGTTGCAGTGATCCCCTTGTTTCCCTTCGCAGGTTCTAACCTGATCAGGTTCAACGGTATCCGCTTTCGCGGTCTCAGCCCAGTGGGCACTCCGACAAGTGCGCGCAGTATAAGCAAAAAAATTTGGTGCTGGCAAATGGTGTTAGTACAACACAGTTTTTGTTGTCTCACTTCAATGCCTCATGGCAAGACCTAATTTTGCCGAGACAAAAACAGCAAGATGCAGATTGAATGTTGCTGGATAGGGCTGTTTTGGCTGTTGTTTCCATAGTTTCGGGGCAGCATTGTGATATTCCTTTGATAAACCCCAGACTTTTTACTGATATTTTTCCAGTCACCGCGCCAGCTTTTTTCCCTTTGTTAGGCTCAGCAAGCAGCGTTTTGCTGCGCCCCGAACATGGAACAAAGAGGCTCAATGATGAACATCAAACATAAAATTACCCCGTTCTGCTGTTTTCTGCTGTTAAGTACACCAGTGCTGCACGCTGCTGAAAGCCCGGAAGCTGTTGTGTTGCCACAGTCTCCTGCAAACAGTGCGCTGGTTTACAGCTACGACGAAATGTTTAACTTTGATATCGACCAATATCTGGCCAGCCAGGCCCCGCATCTGTTGCCTTATGCGGAAGTGATCTCGCACTGGGCTGGTTATACCAGCATCAGCCCGCGGGTATTGCTGACTCTGATTGACCTGCAAAGCCAGTTGATTAGCCAGCCAGATTTGGCGTTGTTACAGCAGCCTTTGGCGGGGCTCAGCTCGGCAAATGGTTTTAGTGCGCAGTTACAGGATGTGGCGGACCAGCTGGCCACGCGGTTGTATCAGCGGGAAGCTGCCGTCAGTGAATTTGCCACAGCGCCGGCCGCGGCCCTGAGTTATTTGTTTAGCGCGGATACCAACAAAGGCGCAGAGGTTTCGCAGCTGCAGGCGGACAAACTGTCGACGTTTACTCAGCGTTATCAGCAGTTGTTTGCCGAAGATTACCAGCCTGCGCCGGACAGCAACACGCAAAACATCACGACACTGGCCGGTCCCGCCAATGGTTTTCTGCAGTTTCCGTTTCCGCTTGGGCAAAGCTGGCATGTTGGCGGCGCTCATACCAATACTGGCAGCGGCAATTATCCGATGTCGTCGCTGGATATGAGCATCGGCGGTGGTTGGGGCAGCAATCAGTCCAATACCTGGGTGGCGGCCTCCGCGGCTGGCAGTTTTAAGCGCCATTCGTCCTGTTTTGCTGAAGTGGTGCATAGCGGCGGCTGGTCAACCACTTATTACCATCTGATGAATATCCAATACAACACCGGCGCCAATGTGGCGAAAAATACCAAAATCGCCAATCCGGCCAATACCCAGCCGCAGGCGTTGTGTAATGGCGGCGCTTCAACCGGCCCGCACCAGCACTGGAGCCTGAAGCAAAATGGCAGCTGGGTGCATCTAAATACAGTGTATTTGTCCGGCTGGCAGATCACGGCGACCGGCAGCAGTTATGACACCAACTGCACGCGGTTTTATCTGACGAAAAACGGCGTGAAAAAATGTGCAGGATTTTTTAATCACTAAGTAAAACAGACTTGCAGGTCGCTGGCCGGGCTGCAAGTTACTTGCAAGTTGCATAGTTGTATCATTTGTTTCATATTAAAGCTCTTTGACAGGGAGTTACTATGAACAATTTGATTAAACAGATACGGTGCTGCGCTGTTACTTTGATGTTCTTCAGCTTGCTGACAGCGGGGACGGATGCGCTGGCGACACCAGCACAACACTCGTCGCAGAAATTCGCGCAGAGCAGCGCATATCAGGCTTACCGCGCGTTATTGCAAAAAGCCGTATTACCGGCGGGCCCGGCGGAGCGGACTTTTAACCATGCCGATGTGTCAGACATCAACAGCCGTATCAAAGAAAACACCAGACCGAGCTCTTATGATGGCAGCCGTTTTTTGTATGAAGCTTTTGTTAAATATCCGGAGCTGAAAGCGGAACTTGCGACGCTGCGTGAGGCCATGGCTCAGCTTGGCAGCCAGAGCGGTTTCAGCAGTCTTCCGACTGACGAGCAACTGGCATACTGGCTTAATCTGCATAATTTGCTGGTGATAGAACAAATCGCTGCGCTGTACCCAATCAAAATACTGCAGGATTTGTATAGTGGCCCGGCAGCCATTACTGACAAACCGCTGGTCAGCGTTGCGGGCCAGACACTTAGTCTGAACGCGATTAAAATCAATAAAATACTGCCACTGGCCGGCCGGCGCCCAGAAGTGATCTACGGCTTGTATGAAGGTTACATCAGCGGGCCCAGCATCCGGAATGAACCTTATACCGGTCAGAATTTAATGACTGCCCTACATCAAAACGCAGTCGAGTTCGTGAATACCAGCAGAGGCACTTACGCCGGTCAAAACGAGTTTAGAGCTTCGGGTTTTTATCAGCGTCAACAGGCGTTTTTTCCAGATTATCCATTTGATTTAAAACCGCATTTGCAGAAGTATCTGACGGGGACAGAGCTGAAAACGCTGGCGGCCGTGAATGAAGTCAACACAAATCTTGACGACTGGCATGTGACTGATTTGTACGGCACAGTACGCGCCAGCAACGACCGTGGGCTGGATGCAGAATATGCCACCGAAGGCCTGGTCAGAGAAACCACAGCGCCGGGCGTCAGCAAAGGCATTAAACTGAGCCGGCGTCAGCAGGAACAAATCCTGAAAATCAGGCAGCGCCAGCAACCAAAAGAAGGCCGGGTGGATATCCAGGATTTGCCAGCCGAAGCGGCGGTGCCTGCGGATAAAGCAGGCAAAGGTTCTGGACAGTAACGGCCGAACAGCCGGAGGTAAAATAAGAGTGCTCAGCATTTGTTTAAGCGCTGCAGGACAATGCAGTTGCATTTATCAACACCAGTCTGCCGGCTGAACCTGATGCCTCAGCAAAGAAATAACCAGCACAGTGGCTGACGGAGCTTAGGCGTCGTTATATAAACACCGGCCCGCAGTGAATGATGCTGGTATCACCAAACTTAGCAGGCCGATATTCACAACACAGGTCAGCGTTGTGTCGCTGCTTACATAGCCTGGACCAAACCGATATCACAGTTCTGGCCTTATTGCTGCTTTTTCTGGGGTGCGCGACTGGTGTCACATTCATCTTTACTTTTGCAATCAATGATAGCGACGTATCCGCTGGGTGGTATCGGCATTGATGACGGCAGGCTGTAGTTTAAGGTGCGCAGAAAACTGGTTAACCCCTCCACATTTGACGCATCATAGGTAAACTCGGGAATAGCATCAACCGGTATCGGATAGACCAAATTACCCGTTTGGTCGACGACCTCATGAATAACGACCGTCAGCTGACCCGTCTGATTTGTGATTGAAATAGTGACCTTGGCACCATTTTTTAGCGTAACCACCCGGTTTGACCACGGAATATCCGGACGGATCGGTGCGGTGGATATTTGTAAAGTCTTATTGATCTGGCTGTTGAGTGCGCTCAGTGCGTTTTGCAACGTTGAATTGAAGTAACCCCGGTAAGTATGTTGTCGTGCCAGCGTATAGGGATCATAGTCCGGTCGCAAACTTTCAATTTTTTCGTCAAACTCATGGTAAAGATTACTGAATTTGGCCGCATCTTCGCTTAACTCCGGGGTTATGCCGACATCAATTGCTTTTAAGACAAAATCTGCATTGCCGGCACTCCAGTCCTGATAAAACTCGACATCAAAGCGGCCGGCTTTGCCGGTTTGCGGGTCAACGATAATCACCAAATCGGCAAATGTCCGGCCGTTATTGGCTTGCATCGCATAATCAAGCGCAGTATCGCGGGTTGGAGTGCCGAGGATGAGTACATCCGCAGTTAATGGGGCAGATAAAAACAATGCAGCGAACAACAGCGTTTTCTTTAACATCAACATGTCCATATGTCAGAGGTTGAGTAGCCAACTCAACATGCGGAAAAAAATGGCAAAATAATGTTTATTAATTGTAATTTTATGGCTGCAATGTGTTCATCACCGCAGCCATAGATTCCTGTGTTACATCTCGCACGTTCAGCGCTGTGTCGCCGCTTTCATGCCGCGAACAAAATCACCGAGTTGTTGTAGTAACACCGCAGGCTCTGCCAGGTGTTTTTCAATCAGCTGCACTATGGCCGAACCAGAAATAGCGCCGGCAGCGCCTGAATCCAGTGCGGCTTTGACGTGCTCAGGTTTGGAGATACCAAAACCCAGCAGCGCCGGTGCGGCGTGATAGCTGCTGAGCTTACTCAGCATCGCATCGGCCGGCATTGCGGCTGCAGTTTCAGTGCCTGTGACGCCGGCGCGTGATAACAAATATGTGTAACCACGGCCATAGGACGCCAGCTCTTTTAAGGTGTCGTCGCTGGCGTTTGGTGTGGCGATAAAAATTGGTGCTATATCCGCAGCCAGTGCTGCCTCGCGAAAGCGCCGGCTTTCTAATAACGGCACATCGGCAATCAGCACAGAATCCACACCCGCAGCTTTGGCCTGCTGATAGAAATGGCTGATGCCACGTGCCATCACTAAATTCGAGTACAACAACAAGCCAATTGGCAAATCCGGCGCATAAGCCCGCACTTTGGCAATAATGGCAAACGCATCGGCTGGCGTCACACCGGCGGCTAAGGCGCGGATGTTAGCGCCCTGAATGGTCGGGCCGTCAGCGATAGGGTCGGAAAACGGAATACCGAGTTCTAACGCGTCGGCGCCGTTGTCGACCAGCGTTTTGATAATGTCAAAAGACAATTCGGCTGTCGGGTCACCCAGGGTGACAAATGGCACAAAAGCACCCTGGTTGGCCGCTTTTAATCGGCTGAACATGTGGTCATAACGTTGCATTAGTGGGCACTCCCTGTTGTTTTGGCGGCCTGTGCTGACAGCACGGACATCACATGGCCTAAATCTTTATCACCGCGGCCTGATAAGTTCACCAACAGCACCATCGGCTCTGTCGCGGCTTTGGCCATTTTTAAGGCATGCGCCAGGGCGTGCGAGCTTTCCAGCGCCGGAATAATGCCTTCCGATTTAGCCAGTAACTGGAAGGCTTCTAACGCCTCGTCATCGTTGATCGCGACATATTCCGCACGG
>CBFGPY010000200.1:0-5752 GCA_965650755.1 uncultured Chromatiaceae bacterium
ACAGGCTTAAAATTCAGCACAAAATCACATTTCGGATATTGATCACAGCCATAAAAGGTTTTGCCAAACTTACTGGTGCGCTCCACCAGTTTGCCGGTGTGACACTGCGGGCAATGTACATCCGCAACCACCACCGGCTCTTCGTGCACAATAAAATGACAGGACGGAAAATTACTGCACCCGATAAACATGCCATAACGGCCATTCTTCACCGCCAGCGCAGCACCACAGCTTGGGCATGGTGTGTCTTCCAGCAACTTGACGATGGTACTTTCATGCGGGTGCAGATTCTGAATATAACTACAGGCCGGATAATTGCTGCAGCCCAGAAATGGCCCGTGCTTGCCGGATTTCATCACCAGTTCATGCTGGCACAATGGGCAGGTTTGTTTGTGCTCTGGAATGGCAAACAAAGGTTGGTCAGACATAACTCAAACGGCCGGCTGTCAAAGGTGCGGCATTATCGCACAGACGGCCACAGAAAAGGCAACGCCGGCAAATACCGGCGTTGTATCAGGAACAATTTAATGCTGACTGCGGCTTAGTGCAGCGGTCCGGTTGGTTCTTCAAAAATCAGATCTTCCATCTGGGCATAAGCAGTTTCATGGCCTGGTGCGTTAAACAACACCATTAAAACCACCCATTTTAAATCTTCCAGACTGACTTCAGCACTGTCTAAATCCATCACGCGGTCTAATACCATTTCGCGGGTGGGTAGATCCAACACATTGATTTGCTCCAGAAACATCAGAAAACCACGGCATTCAGCATCGAGTTTTCTTAACTCTTCCGGCGTGTACACACGTAAAGCGTTAGAAGTTGTTTTGGTTAAATAGGGTTTAACATGACTTTCTTGCAGCTGGGATAAATTCTCCAGCCAGCGCAGGGCTTTGAAGATGTCATCATCATGAAATCCGGCTTTGACCAATTCTTTGGTCAAATCAGCCTGGTTGACGTAAATTTCCGATTCGTTG
The DNA here is from genome assembly GCA_965650755.1 of uncultured Chromatiaceae bacterium. Lineage (GTDB taxonomy): Bacteria > Pseudomonadota > Gammaproteobacteria > Enterobacterales > Alteromonadaceae > Pararheinheimera. The sequence goes on from CBFGPY010000200.1 coordinate 975, forward strand.
TGGATGTAATTCTCAAACAGGTAGACGAGGATATCAAACATGACTAGGCCCTCCTCACTCGAATGTAGCCACCAGGTACGGCTGCCACTGCGCCAGTTAATTCAAGCTGTTGCAGGGCTATGGTTACGTCGGCTACCGGCATTGCTGCGCGATCTGCAATCAGGTCTATTGCAGTTGCCTCATCTCCTACGTTAGCTAACAAGCCTTCTTCGGACAAGAGTGGCAAACAACTATTTTTTTCAACCGGATGGCTGAATAAATCTGCTGCAAGCAGCGGTGCTAACTCTTCCAGAATATCGGCCACACTGCGGGTTAATTTAGCACCTTGTAAAATAAGCTGATGACAGCCCGCCGCTTGCGGATTTCGGATAGAACCCGGAATCGCAAATACATCACGGCTGTATTCGGCGGCATAATGTGCACTGATGAGGGATCCGCTTTTTTCTGCAGCCTCAACCACTAATGTGCCAAGACTCAGGCCCACCACAATTCGGTTGCGGATCGGGAAAAACTCCGCTTTGGGGTGTTGCTGCGGCAAAAACTCCGACACTACAGCCCCCTGCGCGATGATTTGCTGCTGCAACGCCTGATGTTGTGGCGGGTATAGATGACATAAACCATGCCCCATCACGGCGATGGTTTCGCCTTTGGCCTTTAATGCCCCCTGATGCGCAGCGCCATCAATACCAGTGGCCATCCCGCTGGTGATGACAAACCCCAGAGTCGCCAGCTCAGCGGCAAATTCAAGCGCAATTTGTCGTCCGGTTGGGGTTGGTCTGCGGCTACCAACAATAGCAATCTGTGGTTTTTGCAGCACTGCAGGGTCACCACAACCAAATAAACCCACCGGCGGATGTTTAATTTCGCGTAGTAATGGCGGATATCGTGAATCGTTAAAAGGGATAAACCAGCGATTGGCATCCATTTGAAGCCATTGCAATGCCTGTTCAGCTTTTCGGTGTGATTGAGTCAGATGCAAAGCATGCACGGCTGAAAAGCCCAGCTGCTGCAATTGGGTCGTGGATGCCTGACACAGCTCGGTGACAGAACAGGCTGAACTGATTTGCAGCAAGGCATTGGCATCAAGCCCGGGCACTGCCATCAGTCGCAGCCAGCAGATGAGATCGTCCATGATCTCCCCCTATAGGCCGGAAAAGGTCCCTACTGATTACTAGTGCAATCACTAAGAACAACTTATGAAATTTTACAGGTCGCCGATGCTGTCGCCGACCCGAATCGGTTTTTTCGTCCCAGTGACGATAGCAAAACTGGTGCGTTCTGCCACCTTAAACACCATCAACTCACCGATTTGTTCTTTGGGCATGTCGATACGATCACCGTCGATCCCACCCATAATTTTCTGATACTTCGATGCATCAGACATATAAACAGGCCCGCGGCTGGAATCAACTACTGTCGGGGACTGCCGGGAAATAGCAAACATATATCCGGCTTTTACACCATCCTGCTGGCCCTTGTTCAGCACCACGATATCCCAACTGGAAAATTCACGCAGGTCTGACGTTGTATCGATAATACTGCCTGAAATTGGCTGCTCCGGCTTTCTCATCATAAAAAACGCCGGCAGGCTCTGGCCATCCGCAGCCGGTAGTAACCGGTCGCCCTGGCGGATCTCTTGTTTTACATCCAGCACCGCCACTGAGGCCGGAGCATTGACTTCAGTGCCACCGGCACGAAATGCCCTGGCGGTGCCGACCAGGATAGTCTCGTAGCCCAGAATTTCTTCGGTTTGCGGGTCTACATAAGCTTTGCCTTTGCGGTAAATGCCGTAGGCAGCGTCTTGCTCCAGTTGGCCACGTACATACAAAATATGACCCTGACTGGCATTTTTAACGTGGTCGTCCGCACCCAAAACATAAGGCAAGGTGTCAATCTGCTCCGCCGACAACGACTGCTCGTAGGTCAGGAAAGGCCGGATCATCATCAACGGAATAGTCGTGACTGCTTTGACATTCTTCAGTGATTTACGCGCTTGAGGGGATAACTTGCGTATCCCCTGACCGGGCGCTGCAGCGCTGTCTGATGGTGACACCTTCAGCGCGCTGCCATTGACCGTCAACACCGGCTGGCCGTCTTTGTCATAGCTCAGACTCAACACGTCGCCCGGATAGATTAAATGCGGATTCTCCACCTGCGGATTCAGTTTCCACAATTGTGGCCACAGCCAGGGTTGCTGCAGATATAAACCGGAAATGTCCCACAAGGTGTCCCCTTGTTTGACCGTGTAACTCTTAGGTGCATCAGGTTTAATGGCGAGAATGTCAGCTGACGCAGTTGTCGTCAGACAGAACAACAGGGCGGCGATTGAGCTTGTTATTGTTTTCAGCATGCCAGTTTCCTTCGGCCCGGAACTGCAGTAATTATTGCACAGAATGCATAGGGAGCTGTTATTACAGCGATTTAATGGCTAAAATTGAACCATAACACAGTTATATTCACAAAGCATAATTTTGTAGGTGCCATGGCAGTTTTAACCGTTTTACATTATCCCGATGAACGTCTGCGGACTATCGCTAAACCCGTTGCGACAGTAAATGATGAGACACGTCAGTTAGTTGCAGACATGCTGGAGACCATGTACGCCGAAAACGGCATTGGTCTGGCCGCTACTCAAGTCAATGTTCATCAACGTGTGGTTGTGATCGACTTATCTGAAGAACGTAACCAGCCACAAATTTTTATCAACCCGGAAATCACCGAGAAAAGCGGCGACACCACCTATGAAGAAGGCTGTCTGTCGGTGCCGCAAAACTACGCCAATGTCGAACGCGCGGCTGAAATCACACTAAAAGCGCAGGATTTAGACGGCAACTGGTTTGAAGTCAAAGCCGATGGCTTGCTGGCAATCTGCTTGCAGCATGAACTGGACCATCTGGTTGGTAAGTTGTTTATCGATTATCTGTCGCCATTAAAACGCGATCGCATCAAGAAAAAGCTGGAAAAACAAGCCCGCGCCGCTAAAGCCTGACAGGAATCTCCGTGACCACACCGCTTCGTATTATTTTTGCCGGCACGCCGGACTTCGCCGCCCGCCATCTGCAGGCCCTGCTGGATTCTGAACATCAGGTCATCGCTGTCTACACCCAGCCGGACCGCCCGGCAGGACGTGGGCAGCAGTTACAGGCCAGTCCGGTCAAACAGCTGGCTGTGGCGCATGACATTCCGGTGTTTCAGCCAAAATCCCTGAAAAAGGCGCCGGCGCAGCAACAGCTGGCGGCCCTGGACGCAGACCTGATGGTGGTGGTGGCTTATGGCCTGATCCTGCCACAAGTGGTACTGGATACACCTAAACTGGGTTGTATTAATGTGCATGGCTCGTTATTGCCACGCTGGCGCGGAGCTGCGCCGATCCAACGCGCATTATGGGCTGGCGATACAAACACCGGCGTCACTATCATGCAAATGGATGCCGGCCTTGATACCGGCGCTATGCTCAGCATGGCTACTTTGCCAATTGAAGATCACGACACCAGCGCAACGCTATACGACAAGCTTGCCGTGATAGGCCCAAGGGCTTTGGTAGAAGCTCTGCAGGATTTACCTAGTTTGCAGTCCAAAGCACAGCCACAGCAAGACAGCGCCGCCAACTACGCGGAAAAACTCAGCAAAGAAGAAGCTTTGCTTGATTTCAACAAAGCCGCAGTGGCACTGGAGCGCGAGATCCGTGCCTTTAACCCATGGCCAGTCAGTTATCTGCAACTCGGCACGCAACAGCTGAAAATCTGGCAGGCCCGGGTTGAAGCAGGCTCCGCACAGCCAGGTCAGGTGGTGCGGGTCGATAAAAAAGGCATTGCGATTGGTACCTCGGACGGTTTACTGGTGATTGAACAGCTGCAACCGCCCGGCAAAAAAGCCATGGCGGTGGTCGATTTTCTCAATGGCCGCGCGGAATGGTTCCAGACCGGTCAGCAACTGCAAACTAACGCGGAACAGCCGCAATGACGGCCAACTTACGCGCCACAGCAGCAACCTTGTGTTATCAGGTCGTTGATCAGGGCAAATCGTTGTCAGACGTTTTGCCTAAAGCTCAATTGCTGTTTAGTAACCCGGCAGATAAAGCCCTGCTGCAGGAAATGTGTTTTGGCCTGATGCGCCAGCTGCCGCAACTGGATTTTGTCTGCCAGCAGTTGATGAGTAAGCCGCTGGTGAAGCAGCTGCGGCCGCTGCAATTTCTGATTTACCTCGGTATTTACCAGCTGAAATTTTTACGGATTCCAGACCACGCCGCCGTCGGCGAAACGGTCGAAGCGGCCCGGTATCTGAAAGGTCAGTCGATGACCAGGCTGATCAACGGCGTGTTGCGTTCGGTGCAGCGCCAGCCGGAATTATTTGAATTCGCCGACGCGCCGCTTTCAGTGCAAACCAACCACCCTTCCTGGCTGGTGCAGGCGCTGCAACAGGCTTATCCGCAGCAGTGGCTGGAGATTATCGCCGCCAATCAGCAAAAAGCACCGCTGTGGCTGCGCGTGAACACCAAACGCTGTTCGGTAGAGAAATTCACTGCAGATTTAACGGCGATGGAGATTGGCTTCAGCCAGCCCGTGGCTGAAATGCCACAGGCCATTTTGCTCGACAAAGCCTGTGATGTCACCACGCTGCCCGGTTATGTCTGGGGCTTTTTTGCCGTACAGGATTTAGCCGCGCAATACGCCGCAGTATTTCTGGCGCCGCAAAACGGCGAACGGATCCTCGACGCATGCTGTGCACCAGGTGGAAAAACCGGTCATTTGCTGGAGCTGGCACCGGAGGCACAGGTG
>CBFGPY010000201.1:0-5735 GCA_965650755.1 uncultured Chromatiaceae bacterium
GGCACTGAACGACATTCAGTGGGGCAAAGCAGAAGACAAACACGGCTGGCTGACGAAAATCTAAGCCAGTCCGCAAACCCAAGACTGTAGAAGCAGGCAATATGCCTGCTTTTTTTATGCCGCGCGTACACCAAATACCAGCAACATGGTTGCTCCGTTTTAAATCCAGCCGAAAAAGATCTTGCACAGAGCAGAAATAACTAGCAATATGCTTGCATAGTCAAGCATTAATCAATCTTAAGTGCAGCTTTCAGCTTCAACCTGCAGCGGCTTCGCACTCACAGAGGTCAAATGATGGATAGCCAAAACCCCGCCACCGATCTGGTGCTGCAAAGCGCCTTACTCTGGTCCGGAATGATTAAAAAGGCCGATGCACAACTGAGCGTGCATGGCATCAGCTTCAGTGAATATTGTATTTTGCACCGGTTAGCGCAGGCGCCACAGCAGCGGCTGAGCCGGATTGAACTGGCAGGCTCAGTAGGCCTCAGCGCTTCTGGCGTGACCCGGTTGCTGCAGCCACTGGAAAAAATGTTGCTGGTGGAAAAAGAACAAAATGCCCGTGATGCCAGAGTCAGTCTGGTGAAATTGTCCGACGGCGGCCAGCAGATTTATCAGGACGCGCACCAGACCTTTGGCTTTTTTGCCAGCCAGTTTATCTCCCCACTGACAGCCCGCCAGCAGGAAACATTGGCGGAATTGTTAGCCCGGTTATAACTTTTAATTTCGACAGGAATATGATGACCGATTTAACTCAGGGTTCGCTGCGCCGCCATGTCTGGACGATGGCGCTGCCAATGATGATTGGCATGTTTGTGCAGTCGCTGTATTTTTTTGTCGATCTGTATTTTGTATCTGATTTAGGTGCGGAAGCCATCGCCGCCGTCAGTGCTGCCGGCAATCTGATGCTACTGATTATGGCTCTCACCCAAATGCTGAACGTGGGCTGTGTAGCGCTTATCGCCCGCTATACCGGCGCCCGTGAGCACCAAGATGCCAATATTGTGTTCCAGCAGGCCATGCTGATGGGCATGGCCTTAGCGCTGCTGACGCTCGTATTAGGCTTTGGCCTGAGCGACCTTTATATACAACTGCTAACGGCAGATCCTGCTGTACAACAGCATGCGCAACAATTTCTGCAGGCCTATCTGCCAGGTTTGGCGTTGATGTTTGTTTCCACCGCCATTGCCGCCGCCCTACGCGCCGTTGGCATCGTCAAACCGGCCATGCAGGTGCAACTGATCACTGTGCTGCTGAATATCGTGTTGGCACCGGTGTTGATCGCCGGTTGGGGCACAGGTTTTGCGCTGGGGGTGTTTGGCGCCGGCCTTGCCAGCAGTCTTTCGGTGACGGTCGGGGTGTTGCTGCTCTGGCGCTACTTTCAAAAAAGTGACCATTCGGTATTACAGGTTCCTACCCAATGGCGCTTTGACGGCAAAGTCTGGCGACAAATCGCAGCTATTGGCCTACCGGCTGGCGGCGAATTTGCGCTGATATTTATCTTTACTGCATTTGTTTATTGGGTGATCAAAGACTTCGGCACCGCAACTCAAGCCGCCTTTGGTATCGGCAACCGGATTTTGCAGGCGTTTATGATGCCGGCGATGGCCATTTCATTTGCGCTGCCGGCTATTGTTGGCCAGAACTTTGGTGCCGGACAAGCAGCAAGGGTCCGGCAGAGCTTCCGGATTGGGATGCAACAAATGGCATGGGTGATGGGATTGCTGTTTGTGCTCAGTCAGCTGATGGCGCATGCGCTGATGGCACTTTTTAGTGACGATCCACTGGTACTGGCCGAAGGTGAACTCTTTTTGCGGATCATCAGCCTGAACTGCCTGAGTGCGGTATTGGTATTCAGTTGCTCCGGCCTGTTCCAGGGACTTGGTAATACCTGGCCGTCGTTGGCCAGCTCATGCTTACGGGTATTTGTTTTTATCCTGCCGGTGCTGTGGTTGTCCGGACGCAATGATTTTTCCGCGGCGATGGTCTGGTATTGCTCAGCGGGCAGCGTTTTACTGCAAGGCCTGTGCAGTTGTTATCTGGTGCGCTGGCAACTGCGCAGCAAATTAACCGGGCTGCAGAGGGTGGCCTGAATATCTTGTGACACTGCGCAATCTTCTATATGGTAAACAGGATGTTTACAGAAATGGATTTTAAGCGTTGAACATATTGAATTATCGGGAAAAAGATTTTCGTGGTGCGACAGAGGCTCTGGGATTCAGTGCGTTAGTTGCAGGCTGGCACTCGCTGAGTTATGCGGGGAAATGGCTGTTTACTTTGCTTGTTGGGTTGTTGGCTACTGCATTTGTGTATAGTCAGTGGGAACGGCAACAACCGCTGATGATCGGCTTTTACCTGATATGCTTATCAGCTGCAGCCGGCAATTATCTGCGGGCCCGGGTCTTACCGCAGCTGACGGCCCGCAGCCTGCTGGCTGATTTAAGCGTCAAAGACAGCCAAATCGGTATCGCAGGTTTCAGCTTCCCTGTAGCTGTACAAAAGCTGGTGCTTGGAAAACAAAGCAAAAAGGGACCCGCTTTTTTACAACTGGCGTGGAACGGCGGCCAATTATGGTTATTCCCGCTAGATGAACTGCCGCAAGTAGAGCAGTTCATCCGCCAGCATGCGCCGCAGATTGAGATCATCCGCGAATAAATTCCCTCTCGTCTTGCTTGCCTTACTTATTTAATCTACATTGTAGAAAATATATAAAAACGGGCCTGCGATGTCTCAGGAAAAATTTATCGGCGAGCTGGAACAGATGCTGCTGCTCTGTGTGCTGCAGCTCAAAGACGACGCTTATGGTACGCAGATCCGCAGTTTTCTCGCAGATAAGGCACAGCGTGATTTAAGCATCGGAGCCTTGTATACCACCCTGGAACGCCTCGAACAAAAAGGCTTGTTAACAGGCCGGCTGGGCGAGGCCACCGCTGAGCGCGGCGGCCGCGCCAAAAAATACTACAGTGTGACCGGCGAAGGACGTCAGGCCTTATACCGCAGCAAAGCAGCTTTGGAACAGTTGTGGCAAGGTTTGGCATTGCTACAGGTGCCTAAGTTCGGTCAAGGAGGATTGAGTCGATGAAATGGTCCCAACCACCATTACCACCCGGCCCGTTGCCACCCGAAATGCAACCACCGATCATCAGCCAACTGGTACTGGAATGGGTTTTACCGGAAGCGCTGCAGGAACCGGTACTCGGCGATTTACAGGAAGAATTTATTCAGCGACAACAATATAACCGGCAACGTGCATGTTGGTGGTACCGGAGGCAGGCTTTGACAACTTGCTGGCATTTTCTGCATCAAACCAAAGGAGATTGGCTGATGTTCATTTTCAGCATGTTGTTTTTTATCGGAATATCGGTCTGGGCGATGTTAGTGTCAGCACCTGATGACCCATTAGCTTTTTATGATTTTATCTCGCTGGCGCTGATATTCCCGCCAGCATTGCTATTTGCAGTTGGCGCAACCTCCCGCCAGACCTTGCAACGCGCCATCGCATTTTTGTTTGATCCCCGTCCCGGCGCCGCTCCGCAGGACTATCAGCAAATCCGGCATTTTTTCCGCGTGATGGGCAATAGCGGTCTGTTGCTGGGCGTATTTAGCACATTGATTGGCGCTATCGCGATTGCGCAGCAAACGAATGCCGACAATTTCAGTGAAACTTTTGGCCCGGCCACAGCAGTTTGCCTGCTGACTTTGCTGTATGGCGCAGCATTAAAAACACTGTGTTATGTCGTCGCTGAAAAAGTCAGTTTTGTTGCGCAAAACAGCGCGCAACAGAGCGGCATGCAGGGCTAAGGACTTAACTGCTACGTAGTCTCTCGCGCAGAAAATCAAACAACAACCGCACGCGGGCGGGTACCGGGCCCCGTTGTGGCCGATACAGCGACAGCGGCCAGGGCGTAGGTTCCAGTTCTGGCAGCAGGCGCACCAGCTCGCCCCGTGCCAGCAAAGGTTTTGCCAGGAAATCCGCAATTTGCCCTAAACCAAGACCCGCCGCCACCGCGGCCAGCTCCTGCTGCGCATCATTGACCAGCAACCGCACCTGGCGCGGCTGATAAATTTCACCATCGCGGAAAAACCAGGCCCAGGGCCGGCCTGTGCCCTCGTCCAGTAAACTGACTTGTTGATGATTGTTCAGCGCGCTGAGATCCAAAGGCGCGCCATAAGCCGCCAGATACAGCGGGCTCGCCACCAGATACAGTGCCACTTCGGATACCTGCACTGCGACAAAACTCTGGTCGCGCAATAAACCGGCGCGGATACCCAAATCAATTTGCTCATCGACCACATCGCTGTGTTGGTCCGACAACCGCACATCGAGCCGAATTTGCGGATGCAACGCGGCAAATTCCAGCAACAACGGGCTTAATACTGGCCGGAACGCCGCCGGCGCCGCGAGGCGCACCAGCCCTTGTGCATCCTGCGTTGCCAGCCGCGGGCTGAATAACTCGTCCAGCTGCGCCAGCTGTAGCCGGCCATCCTGATACAGCTGGTCGCCAAATTGGGTTAACCGCACCTGGCGGGTATTGCGGTGAAACAGCACTTCGCCGGTCAGCTGTTCCAGCTGTTGCACTGCCCGCGTCACTGCCTGTGGCGACAACGCCAGCTTGACGGCACAGGCTTTAAAATTGCCCAGTTCTGCCGCACTGCAAAAAATACGCAGCAATTCGAGTTTATTCAGCGCCACGATGATACCTGCTGATTATTCCTATTTATGGAATTCTGAAAGCTTGATTATTCCATTCTACCGCAAGTTCAGGCCAATTAAACTGCTTCTGCAGTCAAACAGCAACCCAGCTTACGGAGCAGAAACAGATGAACACACAACAACATCAAGGTATCAGTCAGAAAGTCGTATTAATCACCGGTGCCAGCAGCGGCTTAGGCGAGAGTACCGCCCGGCTCCTCGCCAGCCGTGGTGCCAAGCTGGTGCTGGTCGCACGCCGCGTCGACCGCCTGGCGCAGCTGGTCAGCGAAATCAAAGCTGCCGGGGGCGACGCCGTGTATCAGGTGGTGGATGTCACTAAAGCGGAAGATTTACAGGCGGCCGTGCAACTGGCACAAAACAGCTTTGGCCGGCTGGATGTGATTATCAACAATGCCGGATTTATGGCGATTGCACCAATGAGCGAACGCCGTACCGACGAATGGGACCGGATGATCGATATTAATATCAAAGGCGTGTTATACGGTATCGCTGCTGCGCTGCCGGTGTTTGAAGCCCAGCAAAGCGGCCATTTTATTAACGTCTCGTCAGTAGCCGGCACTAAGGTATTCAGCCCGGGCGGCACTGTGTACAGCGGCACCAAGTTTGCGGTACGGGCGATCAGTGAAGGTTTACGCCACGAAGTCGGTGGCCATATCCGCACCACGACGATTTTACCGGGCGCTGTCGAATCCGAACTGAAACATGGCAGCAGCCATGGCGCCAGCGCTGAATTTGTTAATGCGTTTTACCAGCAGAATCAAATTCCGGCCGACGCCGTCGCCCGCGCTGTGGCTTACGCCATCGAGCAGCCGGACAATGTCGATATCAACGAAATTGTGCTGCGCCCAACGGTGCAGGAGTTTTAAGTAAGCAGTGGGTATTCAGTTTGGTAACGAATGTATAGCGGCGCTGGGCTTGCCGCAAACCGCCGTGCAAGCACAGTGACGCCATACATGATCCGATGCAGCGATGTAAGTTGATTCACAGTCCGGCTTTGTCGCTAAGCAGAGCCTGCGGCTGCTTT
>CBFGPY010000202.1:0-5727 GCA_965650755.1 uncultured Chromatiaceae bacterium
GGTCGACAACGTGCCGTTCATGCGCAGCGCAGCCGACCAGCTGTTCGGGCAGTGGCGGCACCCGGATTATGATCATCTGGTGATCGGTTCCGCGACCGATCTGCAAGCCGCGACACCGGAACGTCTGCAGGCGTTTTATCAGAAGTTTCCCCATATCGAACTGCAGATCTCCACCAACAATAACCGTGTTGACGTCGCTGCCGAAGGCCTGGATTTTGCCATCCGTTTTGGTGACGGCGCCTGGCACGGCACCGCTGCGATGTACCTGTGCGACAGCCCACTGACACCGCTCTGTACACCCGACATCGCCGCCCGGTTGGAGAAACCGGCGGACTTACTGAACTTCACTTTGCTGCGCTCTTACCGACGCGATGAATGGACCGCCTGGCTGCAACAAGCCGGCGGCCCGCAATTACCACCAACCCACCCGGTCATCGTGTTTGATTCGAGTGTCACTATGCTGGAAGCAGCAAAAAGCGGTTTAGGCATAGCTATGGCACCGGCGAAAATGTTCAGTCATTTGCTGCAAACAGGTGCTATCGTGCGGCCATTTCACAACGAAATCAGCTTCGGCAGTTATTGGCTGACCCGGCTACAGTCGAAAACAGAAACCAGCGCCATGCGCGAATTTGCCCAGTGGTTGAGTGCGGAGCTGAATACCAGTTCGGAAGCACCACCTGCATTAACTCTGAATAACACCACCATCGAAGACGACGAAGATATAGGCTTCACCCGGTATCAAGCGGTGGAAAACAAGTGACAAAGCGAACCCAAGACCCCGCCAACGGCTACGAAACCCACGCGGCAGAATTTCGCCATTGGCGCGAGCAATCCTCGATTGGCGTGGCGACTGTGTTGCAGTGGGCGCAAGACTTGGCGCCAGGCGCGGCCGTGCTGGACCTTGGCTGTGGCAGTGGGCTGCCGCTGGGCAAAGCTTTAGCGGATCGTGGTTTTCGTCTGTATGGCGTTGATGCGTCGCCCGCTTTGGCTGCCGCTTATCAGCAACTGTTACCGCAGGCGCAGGTGGCCTGTGAAAGACTGGAAGACTCGGACTTTTTTCAGCGTCAGTTTGCTGGTGTGCTTTGTGTCGGGGTGTTGTTTTTATTGCCGGAGGCATCACAGCGCCAGTTGTTTAATAAAGTCGCTGCGGCGCTGGCCTCGGGTGGCTTATGGCTGTTCAGTGCGCCGGCGCAGCCTTGTTGCTGGGTTGATGTGTTGACCGGGCAGGAGTCGGTTTCACTCGGTATAGACGTCTACCAACAGCTGCTGCAGCAGGCCGGATTGCAGCTGCTGGCGCAATATCAGGACGAAGGCGGCAACCATTACATAGCTGCGCAGCGTCCTGTCGATAAGAGTTCGCCAGGTTAACCCCGCCGCCCGACCAGTCGCCACAATAGCAACAGCAGCAAGGCTGCCAGCGCAGCGCACAACAGGCTCAGCCGCCAGATTTGCTCAGCGCTGCTCTCTGCCGCCGTGCGGTTTAACTGCAGTTGTTGCTGCAGCTCGACCAATTTCAGCTCGCGACTGCGTTGTTCGGCAATTAGCAGCGTGCTGCTAAGCTGCGCCTGGCTGTTGTGCTCTTGCGCATCAAGTTGACGTTGCAAGCGCAAATTTTGCTGCAGTGCGTCAAATGCAGCCTGATGCTGGCCGTGTAATGCTAACAGCTGCGCCCAACGTTGTAATTCAGGTAAATACAGCGCCAGCCGGTGCTGGATCAGCCAGCCGCCGGCGTCGTCAAAATATGCCTGCGCTGCTGACGTTTGACCGCTGACCAGCAGCACCATGGCATGGCGTAACCGGCTGATGGCAACCCATTCGCGGTCACCACTTTGCACAGCCTGTAGTTGTAGTTCATTGCTCAGTTGCAGTGTCGCATCAGCAGGTGCTTGCTGCAGATAAAGCGCCAGCAATGCCATCCCGGCCGGTAAAAATTGTTGTTGCCACAGCGTTTGATACAAGGCCTGCGCTTCCTGTTGCCGCCCTGTCGTCAACAGAATATCAGCCTGCGTCAACTGTAAGCGTTGTAGTTGCTGCGGCTCTGTTTGCAGCGGTAATGCCTGACTGATGCTGCGTAAGGCTTCCGGTTCCTGACCTGCGGCATGCTGGAGCTCAGCCTGCACCGCCAGACTGTCGGCTTCGAGCTGTGGCAACTGATTGCGCCGGGCAATACTAAGCACCAGACCAACGGCATTGGCGGCACTGTCATAAAAACCGCTTTGCAGCGCGTCGCGGGCGTAATCAAGCCCGATCCAGGCATGCAGCGCCGGCGCATCGCGCCCGGTCAGGCTGTGATAAGCGAGGAAACTGAGTTGGCGGGTATCCATCGACTCGCCGGCGCTGAATTTACTCAGTTGCTGGCATTTATATCCAGCGGCGCTGCCGGCAAATTCATTGCTGACGCTTTGATTTTCCAGTTGTTTCAGTGCAGCACGGGCGCTGTCCAGCGTGGCTTTGTCACCAGCCTGTAACGCAAAACGGCACTGCTGCGCCCACCACCAGGCCGGTGTTTCAGCGGCGCTTAGCTGCTGTAAAGTGCTGAGTATTTGCGGTGTCGGCGCAACGGGCCGCTGCATCGTCAGCTGCCAGATTTGCTGCTCGACCGGCGTGAACTTCAGCTCACGCGGGTATTCCTGAGCCGTGGCGGGTGATAAACACCCCAACACACTCAGCAGGGCAAAACAGGGAGGAACCCAGCCAGTTTTCACGTTCAGACTCCGCTTGCGTCAGGATACTGAAGATAGTAGTGGCTTAACTTAACATGCTCGGTCTGCGTTGCTGCTGGTTTTTCGTAACAGGATTTGTGCTGAAAGTAGCTCAGCGCGCCATTAGCAGTGACGCCGCTTTCATCAATGCCGGCCAGTGTTTACCAAAACAACCAGGCCGCGCGGGTTGGCGGCACTGTTGGTTTCAGCTAAGTTAAAGCGGCCCTCTCAGCCAAGGATGACACTGATGCCTGATCTAAGCCCAATGCGCCGTTTTTTTGCCCCTGCAGTCTTTGCCACCACTAGCTTGCTGGTTGCGACAGTCAGCGCAAACACCACTTTCAGCTGGCCCAATGGCGCCAAAGCGGCAGTCAGCCTGGCCTATGACGATGCGCTGCCAAGCCAGCTTGATACCGCCATTCCGCAATTAAATGCTGTGGGCCTGAAAGGCAGTTTTTATCTGCCGCTGTCGGCAGACACTATCCAAAAACGTCTGGCCGACTGGCGCGCTGCGGCTGCACAAGGCCATGAACTGGGTAATCATTCACTGTTTCATCAATGTGCCAAATCGCTGCCAAACCGCGGCTGGGTCAGCCAGGACCGCGATTTAGACCAGACGCCTGCGTCGCGTTTAGTTGCAGAAATCCGCCTAGGCAGCGCCTTTTTACAGGCGATTGACGGTAAAACCCAACGCACTTTCACCGCGCCCTGCACCGATCAGCTGGCTGGAGGCACACCATACTTGCCATTGCTGAAACAGGATTTTGTTGCGATGAAAACCATTGTCGGCGGCGTCGTGGACGATATGCAGCAACTGAATATCCACGCAGTGCCTGTCATTGCGCCTAGTGAAGTCACAGGCGCACAGCTGATCAATTGGGTTAAAGCCGCCGGCGCTAAAGGCACTATGGTCAATTTCACTTTTCATGGCATTGGTGGCGACCATCTGCAAATCTCTGCGGCGGCGCATGCCGAGTTACTGCAGTTTCTGGCCAGCCATAAAGATGAATACTGGACTGATACTTTTTTGAACCTGATGCTGCATGTCAAAACACAGCAAAACAAAAGGCCCTGACTGCGACTGAACCAATTATTGCGTAGGGTCGGTAATCAAAGCGCCACCGACCTTTAACACCGACCATCAACACCGGCCTTCAACACCGGCCCTCTACACCAACCATCAACACCTGCAGATAATTTGTTTACTTAAGTTTACTTTAAGACTGCCCTATTAGGCTTGCTACATTGCCGTACTGCCCTCGGGTGCTTTGTGTCGCTGACTACTGTATTACCCCCAGCCAGACAACTGTTGTGGCGCCCGTTGCTGGTGCTGCTTGCGCTGTTTGGCCTTTGTTATGGTCTTGGTGTTGATTTTGCGCTGAGCACGTTCTGGTATCAGCTGCAGGGGCAAAGCTGGGCTTTGCAACACCACTGGCTGACCGAGGACGTACTGCACAGCGGTGCACGCAGCTTAAATCAGCTGCTGATCGGTACCCTGTTACTGCATTTTGTTTTCCAGTTGGGCCGGCAACAATATCGCCGGGCCCGCGGTTTTGCAGTTTGTGGCCAACCACAGCGCTGGACCAAAGCCCGTCAGCAGGCACATGGCCGCCTGTTACTGAGCCTGACGTTGAGCCTCGCCGGCATAGCCATCATCAAACACAGCCTGCCGATGGATTGTCCCTGGGATTTACGGCCCTTTGGCGGCACAGAAACCTTCACCGGCTTATTTACCAACTGGCCGGCGAACCGCGCGCCTAATGCCTGTTTTCCTGCCGGCCATGCCAGCATTGGTTTTGCCTGGCTTGGGCTGTATTTCTTCTGCTTACAGCTGTACCCGACGCTGGCAAAACCAGCGCTGATGCTGAGCCTGACGTTGGGTTTTGGTCTTGGTCTGGTACAGCAACTGCGTGGTGCGCATTTTATTTCCCACGACATTGCCAGTGCCGCCTGGTGCTGGAGCATGGCTTGTCTGTGCGCCTATTGGCCGGCATGGCGGCAACGTTTAAACCTGGTTTTTTTATCAACTTTATCTCCTCAGGGTATCCGCAATGACTGAACTGACTCTGCACTGGCTGCAACGTAGCCGCAGCTTTTTGCTGACCCGCACCCAACGTTTTGTGATGTTACCGGGTGCTTATGCCCTGCTGCTGGCGCTGTTAACCACAGTGCTGTTTTGCGCACCGTTTCTGGCGCAAGTGCAACACAAGATTCCGGGTCAATATGGCCTGCAGACCTTGCTGTTACTGGTGTTATTGCTGCTGAACAGCCTGGTATTTGTGTTACTGAGCCTGCCTGGTTTTCCGCGCTTGCAGCGCAGCTTGCTGTCTGGCTTTTTCCTCATCGCCGCGATCAGCCATTATTTTATCAGCCACTTTGGCACTGTGATTGACCGCTCCATGCTGCAAAATGTGCTGGAGACTGACATTGCCGAAGCGCGGGGCCTGCTCAATCCGGATTTGATTTTCACCACTGCCGGCTGGTTATTGTTGCTCGGCTGGCTCAATCTGAAAATTGAGTTTAAACCTCAGTCCTGGCGGCGCGGCGCAGCGCAATGGCTGCTGACATTGATGTTACTGCTGACCGGTATTGGCGCTGTTGCCGCGACCCAATATGCAGAACTGGCCAGCTTTTTCCGCAACTACCGTGACGTGAAGTTCTTCGCCCTGCCAATAAGCCCGTTGTCGGCTGGTATTTCGGTGACCAAACAACAAATTGCGACGCATTTTCCGCCAACTTTTCAGCAACTTGGCACTGATGTGCGCAATCTGGCACCTGCAGCGGCGCCTAAAACTGTGGTGCTGGTGCTGGGGGAAACCGCCCGTGCCGACCATTTCCAGCTCAATGGTTACAGCCGGCCGACTAATCCGCGCTTAAGCCAGTTGCCGGTCATCAGCTTCAGCCAGGTCAGTTCCTGCGGCACAGCCACCGCGCATTCAGTGCCTTGTATGTTCTCCTGGATGGGCCGCGAGCGGTATGACGAAACCACCGCGAAAAACAGCAGTAATGTATTGGATATTCTGCA
>CBFGPY010000203.1:0-5711 GCA_965650755.1 uncultured Chromatiaceae bacterium
GGAGCAGAATATTAAAACCATTCTGTTGCGTTTGGACCCAGCGGTTGAAGTACATAATTTGTATGATCACCTGACAGTGCGGCTCGACAAAGATGATGACCGGCTGCGCCAGCAAATGGCCGAACATCTGCATTGTATCCCCGGCATAGTGCAGTTTGCCGAAATGCAGTCAGCCGGTTTTGACTCGTTGCACCATATTTTTGAACAAGTGCTGGCGCTGTACCGTGACGACCTGCAAGGGAAAAGTTTTGTTGTGCGGGTACGGCGTAGCGGCGACCACAGCTTCAGTTCACTGGACGCGGAACGATACATCGGCGGTGGGCTGAATCAGCATATTCCGACCGCCAGAGTGCAGCTGAAGAACCCTGACGTTGCTATTCAGCTCGAGATCCGCCGTGACAACCTCATCATGAAAAAACGCATATACCAGGGCATGGGTGGTTTTCCGCTGCCAAGCCAGGGAGATGTGTTGTCGTTGATCTCTGGTGGTTTTGACTCAGCTGTGGCCAGTTATCTGATGATCCGTAAAGGTTTGCGTAACCATTTCCTGTTTTTTAATTTAGGCGGCGCGGCGCATGAAACCGGTGTGCGGCAAATGGCGTTTTATATCTGGCAAAAATACAGCCTGTCGCACAAAGTCAAATTTGTTTCGGTGGATTTTGCCCCGGTCGTTGATGAGATTTTAAGCCGTATCCCGTCAGGCCTGATGGGCGTGGTGTTAAAACGAATGATGATGCGTGCTGCAGCAACTGTGGCAGAGAGCTTAAATGTGAAAGCTGTGGTCACTGGTGAAAGTATTGGTCAGGTGGCGAGCCAAACCATTGTCAACCTGAACGTCATTGACCGGGTCACAGAGACTTTGATCCTGCGTCCGCTGATTTATCAGGATAAGCAGGAAATTATTGATATCGCCCGCGCCATTGGCGTTGAGGATATGGCTAAAACCATGCCGGAATATTGCGGTGTAATTTCACGCAGCCCGACCATCAATGCGGTGCTTTCTGATGTTCTCTCTGCAGAACAGCAGTTTGATTTCAGTATTCTGGATAAAGTCAGCACTGAGGCCAAAATTCTTGATATCCGCACAGTGGAATATCAGGCCGAGCAGCAGTTGACTACTGTGGCCACTGAATCGGTGTTACCGCCGGATGCGATAGTACTGGATGTGCGGGCGCCGGATGAAGCGGATCTGCATCCGTTGCAGCTCGGTAGCCATGAGGTGCAGGAATTACCGTTTTTCCGTATTGCCAGTCAGTTTGCCAGCCTTGACCAGAGCAAACAGTATTACCTGTATTGTGATCGCGGCGTGATGAGCCGTCTGCAGGCTTTGTTGCTCAAAGAGCAGGGCTACCAGAATGTCGGTGTCTATAAAAAGGCGTAAAGATTAAAGCCGAGGTGGTGTGCTCAGGCCGGTTTGACAGCGCGTAGTTGCTGATACAGCTGCTGATGTGCCGGTATGCCGATGCCGGCTTCTGCCGCCGATTTTAATAAAAATCCTGTGATAAATTCCAGCTCGTCCGGGCGCTGCAGCGCCCGGTCCTGCTGCATCGATGAATAGTTGCCGGCGGTATTGGCAGCGACAGCGAGAACTCTTTGGGTGAGGGATGGCGGATCAAACTGCTGGCCTTGCGTGCTGGCAACCTGACAAAACTCAGCCACCAGCTGGTCGATTTGCCTGCGGTACTGTGGTTTCGTCAGCTCGCCGTTTTTCACCATCAGCAAAGCGGTCAGCGGATTGATTACGGCATTGATCGCCAGCTTTTGCCACAGCACCGGCAAAATATCACTGACAAATTCCAGCGGGCCTAACGCCGCGTCAATCAGCATGAAAGGCGCGGACGTATTTCTCGCAATATCATTCACCGGCCCCAACACAGTGCGGCCGATGCCGGTATGTTCCAGATGATGTGAACCAGATTTCAGTGCGCCGTGGGTGGTACTGGCAAACCAGAGTTTTTGCCCGCGCTGCAGTTGCTGCTGCGCCAATTCCAGCGTACCCATGCCATTGTGGCACAGCACAATGTCGGCATCGGCCGCGCAAAGAGGCAGCCATTGCTGCAATGCGCTTTGGACCGAAAAGGCTTTGACCGGCACCAATAGCAGCGTGATGGCCTTAGCGGGGCGCTGGCAATTCAGTAACAGTGGAAAATCTTGCTGTTGCTGGCGGAAATTCACCACCAGATTTTTACCTTGTGGCTGTCGCAACAGCAGGTGAAACGGATACTGACGCAGCGCCAGCTGACTGGCGGCCAGTAGACCGATGGCGCCCTGACCGACAATGCCGGTAACGTGGCTTAAGGTGCTCATGCCAGGTCCCGGCGAAACCAGCCGGTGGGGAGTTGGCGGATAACCGCTGCCGCGAGAAAAATACCAGCCACATCGGCCAACCAGTCAAGCGGGTCCCCCATCCGGCTGGTGAAAGTGGACTTCGATCAAAGCGCCATAGAGTGCAAGCAGCATCAGGCATTGCCAGAACGGTCGCAGGAAAGCCTGCATAAAACTGAGTGTCAAGGCAAAAAACACCAGTAAATGCATCACTTTGTCATTGGGCATCCAGGTTGAAGGGATACCGCTGATTTCTTTTAAAAAACCATAAGTCGCGATGGATAACAGCAACAGAAATAAGGAGATCGCTAGAGGTTTTTGCAGAGGGAGCAAGAAAAAACACCTGAAATTGTACCAAGATGCTCGGATTATACGGTGCGTGGCGCTATAATCGCCAGCCGTAAAATTTGCATGGTTTGCATAATAAGAGGAGCGCCACATGCCATCATTTGACATTGTTTCTAAAGCGGACGCGCAGGAAGTGCTGAATGCCGTGGATAACGCCAACCGTGAGCTGGCGACCCGTTTTGATTTTCGTGGTGTGCAGGCTGAATTCAGTGTGAAAGAAACCACGGTGACCATGAAAGCCGAAGCTGAACCGCAGTTAACCCAGATGAAAGATTTGTTTTTTAACAAAGCCATTAAACGTGGTCTGGACATCCGCTCATTTGAGTCTGGTAAAGTGGAGTTCTCCGGCAAAACCTGCAGCCAGCAATTAACTGTCAAACAAGGTGTCGAAAAAGATCTGGCGAAAAAAATCGTCGCTTTGGTCAAAGACAGCAAACTCAAAGTGCAGGCGTCTATCCAAGGCGATGAAGTACGGATCACCGGCAAAAAACGCGACGATTTGCAGGAAGCTATCGCTTTATTACGCGCCACTGATTTAGGCCAACCATTGCAGTATCAGAATTTCCGCGATTAATTTTTTACTGCAAAAGGCCTGGGCAGTTTGATGCCCGGGCATTGCTTTCATCCCATCTCACTTCCGTTCAGACGTCTGGATTTCCAAATTCATTGACTTTCTGTATCGCCCCGTTACACTAAGCGCGCTTTTTCAGGTGCTGCGTTAGTTCGCAGTGAAACGGGAAGCTGGTGTCCGCTTTATAACCAAATCCAGCGCTGCCCCCGCAACGGTAAATTCTGTGTTGTGTTGCTGAGTTTTGCTCAGACACCACGCGCCACGCCACCACTGTCTTCGGATGGGAAGGGACCTGGCGTTGTCATCAACTGACAATAGAATCAGCCCGGAGACCGGCCTGAAAATTTCATCAACCAACCACATGCGGCGGGCATGTGCAATGGAGTCAACATGTCGAAATTTTCATTACTGGCCATTGCGGTGGCCGGCGTCTGTACGCATGCCAGTGCTGCGGCACAACCAACAACTTCCAACCTTGAACATATTTCTGTGTACGCCAGCCGTCAGACCAAGCCGGTCAGTGATACGCTGACCAGCGTGACGGTCCTGGATCGTGTCGATATCGAAAAAACGCAAGTACGCGATTTGCCGGCACTGCTGCAGCAAGTCCCCGGTGTGACGGTTTTGCGTCAGGGCGGTCGAGGCCAGACCAGCAGTATTTTTATCCGCGGTGGTAAAAGCGGTCATACGCTGGTGTTGCTTGATGGTGTCCGAATAGGTGCTGCGACACTGGGTTACCAGTCCTTAGCGATGGTACCAATCGAGCAAATCGAAAAGATCGAAATTATCCGTGGTCCTAAAGCTGCTCTTTATGGTTCGGACGCGCTGGGTGGTGTCATAGCTATAACCAGCCGCCGCAGTGACCATCTGAGCTTTAATGCCAAAGCGGGCAGCCACAAACATACGGAAGCCAATCTGGCAGGCAGCCAGCAACTAGACAATGTGAAAGTTTTTGGCTCTGTCGGCACCGCCATGGCCGAGGGATTTAATGCTACTGTCAATGGTGACCAGGACCGGGACGGTTTTGAGCAGACTTATGTCAAAGCCGGTGCAGAACTGGATAATCAGTCTGGTTTATGGCAATGGCAGTCCCAGCTGAACGACGGAGTTTATGAATACGACAACAGTTGGGGTGGCGATGAAGCAGAAATGCGGCAAGAACTGCACCAGCTGCAGTGGCAGGGCAGCGGTCTTGGCGGCACTCACCAGTTGAAACTTGCACATAATCTTGACGATGACCTGAACTACGGTAACAAAACTGCCGAGAGTCTGTTCCGCACTCAACGTGACGAAGCTGATCTGCAAAGCCAGTTTGCCCTGACCAGCACTTTCAGTGCGTTAATTGGTGGTAACTGGTATCAGGAAGAAGTACGTAAAAGTGGCACTCAGTATGTCAGTGACAGCCGCACCAATCGCAGCGGCTTTGCAGGCCTGAGCGCGCAATTTGGTGACTGGTCATTTGATGGCACCGGACGACGGGACCAGGTCAGTGGCTACGGCGGTGAAAACAGTTATGAACTTGGCGCCGGTTATCAGCTGAGCCAAACTTTGCAGTTGCGGGTCGGTCAGGGGACTGGTTTCAAAGTGCCGACCTTTAACGATTTGTACTGGCCTGGTTTTAGCAATCCGGCGCTTAAGCCCGAGGAGTCACTGTCGCGGGAAGTTGGCCTTGATTATATCGATGGCACTTATCAAAGTAGTTTGGTGTTGTTTAAGCGCGATTTGACCAACCTTATTCAACGCAAAAATCAGCTGCTGGAAAATGTCGAACTGGCACAGTTTGAAGGTGTGGAATTCAGTCAGAGCCTGCGCGTGGCTGAAATGGATGTCGCTTTTAACTACAGCTGGCTTAACGCACGGGATGTGGTGAAAAAGCAGCCGCTGAGCAAACGGCCAAAACATCAGGCGAATTTACAGTTGGATTACGCACTGGAGCGCTGGACATGGGGATTGAATACACATTTCCGGTCGCGCACTTTCTCCGGTGATAATTTTGGCACCCCGGTTCCGGATCTGGCCTCTGTGGTGTTATTTGGCCTTGGTACGACCTATCAATGGGACTCGCAAATTCGTCTGCAATTGAAAGTCGACAACCTGCTGAACCGGACCTATCAGACCGACTATGGCTACCGTCAGGCGGGCTTGGAGCTGATGTTCGGCATTCAGGTCGCGCAGTTCTAAGCGAACTGAAAACAAAAAAACCACCTGAGTTCAGGTGGTTTTTTTACGTCTATAAAAGTACTGTTTCGCAATAGTGCACTGGTAAATGTAATGACCCGCTTCAGTCTGTTAGCGCTTCAATTGTTAGTTTTTCCCGATATAACTCGTTGAACTTCGCCAGCTTTGGCGCAATTAAATATGCACAATAGGGCTGCTGTGGGTTCTGATTAAAATAATCCTGATGATAAGCTTCGGCCGGATAAAAAGTGCTGGCGCGGCTGATGGCGGTGACAACAGGTGCACTGAA
>CBFGPY010000204.1:0-5699 GCA_965650755.1 uncultured Chromatiaceae bacterium
AATAAATCAACATACCAAAAAAATGCCAGAATTTCAGCCAGCATAGACCAATCCAGCGACAGAACCACACCGTATCACGCCACAGTCAGGAGCTGAGTGTTACCTATGTCCCAAACGATTGCGTTATTTCCATTAAGCCAGATTGTGTTGCCGCAAGGCCGTATGCAGCTGCGGGTATTCGAACCGCGTTATCAGCGCCTGGTGCGGGAAGCGCGGCAACGGCCTTTTGCCAGTGCGCTGCTGAACCCTTATGTGCATCAGCAGCACCAGTCGCGTATCTTCCCACTGGTGACTTTGGTTCGCATCATCGATTTTTGTCAGCTGCCGGATGGACTACTGGGCATTACCATCGAAGGTGTTGAACGCCACCGCATCGTCAAACGCTGGCAGGAAGCTGACCAGCTACATGTTGCGCAGACTGAAGCCCTGCCTGAATGGTCTGCGCTGGAAGTCAGTGCAGCGGCACACCCTTTGGTGAGCGCGCTGCAACAGGTTTACCAGCAAAATCCGCAGCTGGCGGCGTTATACCCGACACCTGATTGGCAAAACGCCAGCTGGTTGGCACAACGTTGGCTGGAAGTACTGACCATGCCGCCGCAGTTGAAATTTGAACTGCTCAGCGCTGAGCATCCAGGCCCGACGCTTGAGATGCTGCAGGAATGGCTTAGTGAGCAGCAGTCGCCGGAACCAGTGATGAGTGGTACAAACTAGTGCCGGACTCGTCAGAATTAAGTGGAAAAAGCACTAGTTAATGCCCAGATATTTGTGCACCTGCACACTGAGGCGCCAGTTGTGTTGTTTGCACATATCAATCGCCAGCGCTGTGGCTTTGGCTTTTTGACTGATAGGCTGCAGATAAATTAATTTTCCAGAGCAATCAACCTGTTGTAGCAAGGACTGTAATTCTTCGATATGTTTTTCCATCGCCACCGGATGCTTGATTTCGTTGGCGCGCGCCAGACAACTGGTCAGCACCGGATATCCGCCTTTCATATTGACCTTGGGAGACACAGTCACCCAGGTTGAGGCCGGTGCCAGAATTTCAAAAGTGCCGCTGGTTTCTATTTGTGTGCTGTAGCCATTGGCATGCAGCAGTTCGCACAGTGGATTCAGGTCGTAAATACAAGGTTCGCCACCAGTGATCACCACATGGCGTGCGCGATAGGCCCGGCTGCGGAATAGCGCCAGTAAATCGTCGGCGCTGGCGTTAGCCCAATGATCCGACTCCGCCTTTTTGCTACTGGTGTCACTGAGTGCAATCAACAAATCCGGCACAATTTCCCAGGTATGTTTGGTGTCGCACCAGGCGCAACCGACCGGGCAGCCCTGCAGCCGGACAAAAATCGCCGGCGTTCCGGTATAACTACCTTCACCCTGAATGGTTTCGAAGATTTCATTGACTTTATACACAGTGCTTGGATTTCCTTTAGCATCGGGCCGAATTGCAGTACAATGCGCGCCCCAAATTTGTTGGCCATTATAACGGGAGCTTGCCAGATGCCGCAAAAAGTTGTTGTGATTTATTCCGGTGGTATGGATTCTTTTACCGTCTTACATAAGGCCATCAAAGACGGACATGAAGTTTTTGCCCTGTCGTTTAATTATGGCCAGCGCCACGTCCGCGAACTGGAATGTGCCAAAGCTGTTTGCGCAGAACTCGGCATCAATCACAAAGTTGTTGATATTTCAGCGATTAACCAGCTAATTGGCGGTTCGTCCCTGACGTCAGATATCGAAGTACCGGAAGGCCATTATGCCGCCGACAACATGAAATCTACCGTTGTGCCAAACCGCAACATGATTTTGATTTCACTGGCGGTTGGTTATGCTGTGTCATTAGATGCACAAGCGGTGTATTACGGCGCACATTCCGGTGACCACTTTATTTACCCGGATTGCCGTCCTGAATTCGTGCAAAAGATGCATGATGTCTGTCAGGTCGCCAACTATGAACCTGTCGCTATTATCAGCCCTTACCTGCAACAAACCAAAATTGAGATCCTGCGTGACGGTCTGGCAATGGGACTGGATTACAGCAAAACCTGGACCTGTTACAACGGTCGGGCCAAAGCCTGCGGCAAATGTGGTTCCTGCCAGGAGCGGCTGGAAGCCTTCAATTTAAATCAGGCCACCGACCCTCTGCCCTACGAAGCCTGAACCGGCGCATGCAATTGTAAAAGCTGGTACAGCGCCTGAACGGCGCTGTGATTATCGCCACGCCGGCTCGCCAGATACATAGTCCGTTTTAATCCTTGTGGCCCTAGCGGCCTCGTGACAATCAGCCCCTGACTTAAAAACGGTTCGGCCAGCCACAAGGGTAAAACCGCAATCCCCTCGCCGGCGGCGACCAGCTGTAACATCTGACTGGCTTGTGCCACCTGCCGGCGTTCCCCCCGAAACTCTAGATCTTTCAGAAAATAACGGAATAAGTCCTGCCGCTCCGGAGGGATCGGGTAACTGAGCAATTGCGCCTGACGTAAATCTGCCGGCTCTATCCATGGTTTTGCCGCCAGCTGATGCTCAGGGGCCAGATACGCCAGCAATTCCAGCTCAAACAAAGGTTGATAACAAACCTGACGGGACAACCGCGCGTCGGTGGTCAGCACCAGATCTAATTCCCCATCCAACATGGCTTCAATGGCATGGTGCTCAATTTCAGTATCCAGGCTCAGATTCACCTGCGGATGTTGTTGGCGGAATGCTTTAACAGCCGGTAACAGCCAATGAAAACAAGCGTGACATTCGACAGTCAGACGCAGCTGGGCTGGCAGGCCGGGTTGTTGTCGCAATTGCTGTTGTACCGCTTCTATCTTTGGCAGCACGTCGTCGGCCAGTTGCAATAACAACTGGCCTTGCCAGCTGAACTGCAATGGTTGAGATTTGCGTACAAACAACGGCTCACCGAGCTGTTGCTCAATATCTTTCAGTTGATGCGACAATGCCGATTGGGTAACAAATAACCGGCTGGCAGCACCTTGCAACGAGCCGGTCTGCGCCACCGCCCGCAGCGTTTTTAACAACTTTAAATCCAGTTGCATCTATAGCCCTCAACTTGCCGGTGGCACGCACTTAATAGTCAATGCGCACTGTAACTCGTTTTTTTAGACATATCAACATCTAGATGGCCGTGCAATCCATTTTCACAACAAAGGGTTTTGCATTAAAAAAAAAAAGGGCAGCCACTGCTGCCCTCTTCCGGTGAAGCCCCTGTTTAACGTACCGGCAGCTCAAACTTGGCAAACATCCGGTCGATTTCTTCCTGATTACGCAACATATTGGCACGTTCAACCACATCTTTGGTCAGATGCGGCGCAAAACGCTCAATAAAGTCATACATGTAAGTGCGCAGGAAAGTACCTTTTCTGAAACCGATTTTAGTCGTTGAAGCAGCAAATAAATGGCTGGCGTCAATGGCCACCAAATCGGTGTCCAGCGTTTTGTCCATCGCCATCGATGCAATGACGCCAACGCCAAGACCGAGACGCACATAAGTTTTAATCACATCCGCGTCGGTGGCTGTGAAAACAATTTTCGGCTCCAGGCCTTTTTCGCCAAAAGCACGGTCCAATTCAGAACGACCGGTGAAACCAAACACATAAGTCACTATCTGATACTGCGCCACATCTTCAATTTCAATTTTGCGCTGTAAATTTGCCAACGGGTGGTCGGTGCGCACAATGACACTGCGGTTCCAGTGGTAGCAAGGCAACATCACCAAATCGCTGAATAAATGCATAGCTTCAGTCGCGATGGCAAAATCGGCCTCGCCGCGGGAAGCGGCCTCAGAAATTTGCTGGGGTGTGCCCTGATGCATGTGCAATGACACTTTAGGAAACTTTTTGATAAAACCACCAATGACGCCTGGCAGCGCATAACGAGCCTGGGTATGAGTCGTCGCGATGTTGAGTTTGCCCTGATCTGGCAATGTATGTTCCTTCGCCACCGCTTTAATGCTTTCAACTTTGGCCAGAATTTGCTGAGCGATTTCAATCACGTCACGCCCGGCTGGCGTCACATGCGTTAAATGCTTACCACTGCGGCCAAACACCTGAATGCCTAATTCATCCTCCAGCATCCGCACTTGTTTGCTGATGCCAGGTTGTGACGTGTACAGACTTTCTGCCGTCGCCGACACATTCAGGTTATGGTTTAACACTTCGACAATGTAACGCAGCTGTTGTAATTTCATTGGTCAGACTTTCCATGGTTGACGGCCACTGGCAACAATCAATCGAACTAATTATTCCAACGATTCATTGTTTTTTATTTATGTATAACTAATAGTAGCTAAAAAACCAATCAGACTGTAGTACTTTTTCCTGCAAATCACTGAACTTCACGGGAGCATGTTGTGGAACATCCTGAAATCGATTTCGCTACTGTCCTGGCATCCGGCGTACACGATATGAAGAATTCATTGTGCATGCTGATCCAGTCGATGGAACTGCTGCAGCAAGAGTTAGCCGAGAAATCCATCTCAGCAAGCGACGAACTGGGGCGCATTCACTATGAAGCGACCCGTCTCAACACTAACTTGCTGCAACTCCTTTCACTGTATCGCATGGAGAGAGACCAACTTCCGCTACACATGGACGAATACAATGTCGATGACTTATGTGACGAGATCCTGCTGAAAAATGCAGCCTACAGCCAGCAACGTCATATCGAAGTGATCAAAGAATGTCCTGCGCACCTCAGCTGGTTTTTTGATAATGACCTCATCAGCAATCTCATCAACGATATGTTTGTGAATGCCCTGCGTTATTCAGCCAGTCGTTTGTTGCTAAAAGCCAGTCTGCAACACCAGCAATTAGTTATAGAGCTGCATGATGACGGCAGCGGATATCCGCCAGACATGCTGGATAACAGTGATGAAGGCATTAATAATCTGAATCTGGCTGCTGGCCGCACCGGGCTTGGCTTGTTTTTTGCTCATATGATAGCGCGGGCGCATCGTAACCGGCAGCAATGCGGTCGTATCGAGCTGTTCAATGGTGGTCAGTTCGGTGGTGCTGTGTTCCGTTTAATTCTGCCCTGATGCAACACGGCGACTTACACTTAAACATCGCAGGCTGGTAGCAAACGGCGATAATCACCGAATTAATTTACAAACAGTCCCAGTGCAAAAATTGGTATTTTGCTGCGTTTCTGTTTAAGATGCGAGAGTAAGACCAAAGCAGAGGTTCAGATGGCTTTTACAGTAATTGTGGTGCTTTTCATTGGCTTATTGGTGATCTCAGTGGTCGCCAGCGCGATGCAGCAGCACAAAGAACGACTGGCCACGTTAAAACGCGCCGAATTCAGTAAACTGCGTGGCATGCTGGAAGATACCGAAGAGATCCTGCTGAACGCCGCTAATGTGCCGTTAACGCCCGGCATAGTGCAGATGTTACTGACCCGCATCGCCTACACTCTCAAAGCCATGGTGGAGCTTGAACCCGGCTCCCGCGATCTAAAAAGTCGGTTGGCGGATACTGAAAAACGCTTAGCGGAACTGGGTAAAGAAACCCCGGGCGCCTCAGAGAACATCAGTCTGCCGGATAACGACAAACAAATTATCAGCATGATCCAGGGCATTAAAAAGCTCAGAACTATTCTGCGCGCCGAACACGCCCGCGGTAATATTGATACTCAACTGGTGATCCAGGAAGACCGTCGTCTGGAAAACCTGCAACTGCGCATCAACGTTGAAAGCCAAA
>CBFGPY010000205.1:0-5695 GCA_965650755.1 uncultured Chromatiaceae bacterium
ACAGGCCACACACATAGCGGCTTTGGCCTGGCCCCGGCTGATGTCTGCAGGCTCTGCAGATAACGACACCGAAAAACCTAGCAAGATCAATAACATCAATGTCTTCATCTGCAGCTCCTATCGATAGTGACCGTTTTCAGTAAAGCAAAAGCCCCTGATTACACAAGAAAATTGCTAAAATCAGCGCTTTGACTAACAAGAACGACGCCCGCATGCTGCAACTGTTACACATCAACGCCATCGATACGCCATCCCCTCAGTTGCAACTGAGCTTTGTCCGACAACCCGACCCGGTTTCTGATTTACCCTTGTTGCAGCAATGGCTGCAAGGTTTTGCACCGGTGAGCCGGCTGCAAACTGAAAGCAGTCTGGATTTAGTGCTAATCCGCTTTTACTTTAATGACCAGCCGTTTTACCTGCATGCCGAGCACTATAGCGAGAGCTGCTGGATTGATACTGACAGTCAGGCCGCAGATATGCTACTGTCACAGCTTCATCGCTTGCTGGCTCAAGATCTTGTTTAGAATTCATTTGCTTAGCTCAAAGTCGGGAAATAAAACATGACACAGCGCTGTTGGTTATTTTGCTGGTTGTTGTTGCTTGGCTGGCTAAGTCCCGCAGCGCTGGCCTTTCATGCCGAAAGTATCCGTATTGATCCAGCGGTCAAACAACAAAATCTGTTCCCCAATTTGTATTACCAGCAGGTTGACCCCACCATTGGTGTTGAAGACATCGTATTCGAACCCGCCCGCTTGCATGCCTTTGTGCCGCTGGACCAGCCCAATCAGGCGCTGCGCAGCTACCCGGAAGCCGTCTGGTTTCTGGCCCGTCTGCATTATGGTGGCCAACGCCCCGGCGCTGTTGTTTTAAACTATGAATCCATCAATGCCGACCGCGTCGAGTTTTATCTGTACGACCGGCAAAGCCACGAACTGAGCCTGCTGAACCGTTCCGGCACCGAATTCCCGTTCAGTGAACGCATGCTGCAGGCGCGCAGTTTTGCCGTCACGCTGAATTTTAAAGCCGATCAGGAACTGGACCTGCTGGTCAAAGTGCAGGATGGCGCCGTGATCCCGTCGAATCTGCAGTTGTTCAGCAATGAAGAATTTGGCCGCCAGTTATTGCAACGGCAAATTTCTGATGGTCTGATTTTAGGCATCCTGCTGGTGATGGCATTTTACAATGCACTGCTGTACCTGAACGTCCGCGAACCTTTGTATGGCCATTTCGCCGGTTTCTTTTTTAGCTTCAGTCTGTTGGTGTCGATTTTAAACGGTGCCGGCTTCGCGATGATCTGGCCGGAATATCCGGAGCTAAATCCGTCGTTGTTTTATGTCGCCGGCGGCGCCTGTATGTTGTTCCTGTCGTTGCTGACCCACGCCATTACCGGCAATCAACAACGCTGGTTGTTATGGCTGAACCTCTGCACCGGCGCAGCCTTGCTGTTCACGCCGCTCTATGCGCCGCGCAGTTTGCAGCTGGATATTCTGCTGCTGGTAGTCTGCCAGGTCATGCTAACCAACCTACTGCAGGCAGTGCGGTATGGCTTCAGCGGCCTGCCGCTGGCACGGACTTTTGCTATTGGCTGGCTGTTGTTTTTTATCGCCAATGCCGTGTTAGTGCTGACCGAGTTTGGTTATCTGGACCATCCGCATTTATGGCAGTGGCTGCTGGTGTTGTCAGTGATTTGCAGCATGTTATTGATGAGCTACAGCCTGGCGCAGCGACTGCAAAATGCCAGTGAGCAAAGCGCGGAAGCGCATCAGCAAACGATCCGCTCGCTGCAGCAGTATTACGATATTTACCACAACGCGGTTGAAGGCCTGTTCAGCACCACGCTGGAAGGCCAGTTGCTGTCAGCCAACCGCGCTTTACTGAACATCCTCGGTTATCAGGAACTGAGCCAGATGGAAGTGGACGTCAGAAAACACGGCATGGGCCGCTATTACGCCAATCCGGACGACCGGCTGCAGATGGTGCGCCAACTGCAACACCTGAGTAATCAGAGTTTTGAACTGCGCGGATTACGCGCCGACGGCACGCCATTCTGGGCGCTGATGTCAGCCCGTTTGAGCCGCAATGCCCAGGGCGAAGCTTTTGTGCACGGTTCGCTGATTGATATCACCGAGCAAAAAGTCGCCAATGAACAACTGGCCTATCTGGCGTCACACGACCCGCTGACCGGCCTGTACAACCGGCATCATTTCCTGGTGCTGGCCCAACAAGCCTGGCAGCGCCGTCAGCTGGAACAACAAAGCTGTGCTGTGCTCTTTATCGACATTGACCAGTTTAAGCTGGTCAATACCACTTGTGATCACGCCGCCGGCGACGCCTTGCTGAAACAAATCAGTGAGCAGTTAAAACGTGCGCTGGGTCAGACCGGCGTGCTGGCACGGATTGGCGGTGACGAATTTGGCGTGTTATTGCCGGGCAAAACGGCGCAGGAAGCCTTCAGCATCGCTTATGCGTTGCTGGATGTGGTTAAAGAGTTCCGTTTCTTCTGGCAGGACAGCCTGTTCAGTATCAGCGTCAGCATAGGTCTGACCGAGGTCACGCCGGAAGATTTATCCGCCGAGCAAACGCTGAAAAAAGCCGATTCCGCCTGCTTTGTCGCCAAAGAAAAAGGCCGCAACCGTATTCATCTGTTTAACGCTGACGACTCTGAACTGCAGAAACATCAGTCTGAAGTACAGTGGTTGCAGGTGCTGCGTCAGGCGTTGGAGCAAGACAAGTTTGTGCTGTATATGCAGCCGATTCAGGCTATCCAGCAAAGAGACACACTGGCGCACTATGAGCTGCTGCTGCGATTGGTTGGCGATGACGATGCCATTATCGCGCCGGGCAATTTCTTAAGTTCAGCCGAACGATATGGCCTGATGCCGCAAATTGACCGCTGGGTGCTGCGCAGTTATTTCCGCTGGCTGGCGCAACATCCGCAGCATCTGACCACATTGGGTCTGGCCAGCATTAATTTATCCGGCGCGTCCCTGGTGGACCCGCTGTTTAAAGCTTATGTACAAAGTCTGCTGGATGAATATCAAATTCCGGCGCGACACATCTGTTTTGAAATCACCGAAAGCATGGCCATTCTGAACCTGCAGAATACACTCGACTTTATCCATCATTTCCGTGGCTTAGGTTGCCATTTCTCGCTGGATGACTTCGGCAGTGGGTTTTCCTCTTATGGTTATCTGAAAAACTTCCCGGTCGACTTTGTCAAAATTGACGGTAACTTCGTCCGTGATCTGCTGGAAGATAAATACGACCGTGCCATCGTCAATTCCATCCACGATGTGGCGACGGCGATGGGCATTCAGACCATTGCCGAATTTGTTGAAAACCAGGACATTTTGCAGGAATTAAAGCGGATGGGCGTCAATTTCGCCCAGGGTTACGGTATCGCCAAACCCAGACCACTGGCGGATATTCAGGGTTAAGCGGCTTGTGCAGACAGGGCTTGCCGCAGCAGCCTGCCGATCAGTACAATACGCGCCCATTCTGAGGTGCCGCCATGCAACAACGTTTACAACTTTTATCCGACCAGGTAGAACTGGTGTTCGACGAAATTGGTCAGCGTTATGCGCAATATCAGCGTGATCGCGGGCTGTTTTGCCGCAGTGGTTGTGGTGAATGTTGTTTACATCCGGGCATTGAAGCCACTGTGCTGGAAATGCTGCCACTGGCATTTGAGCTGGTGAAAGAAGGTAAAGCCGAAAGTACCCTGGACGCGCTGGCCGCGCACGACAAAGACGGTTGTTTTTTCTATAGCCGCCACTCTGAAGACGGCAAACAGGGCCAATGCAGCGTCTACTTAAAGCGCCCCGGTATCTGCCGCCTGTTTGGCGCCGCCGGTTATAATGGCCGCGAAGGCGAAGTACAGCTCAGCGTCTGTAAAAACATCAAAGCCGATTATCCGCAAGCCTATCAGGACACGCTGATCGCACTGGAATCCGACCCGCCACCGATGATCCGCAACGGCAAAGAACAAATCCGCCAAATCGACTATGAGCTCGGCGGCATGAACTTCCCCATCAACGAAGCAATGGAACAAGCGCTGCAAAAGGTGTTGTTTGAGCAGTATTATTTAGGTCTGGCAGACGCTGAGTAAGGTGGGTTTTGCCCGTTGGGCGGTGGTTTTTGAATCATTATTTCCTGCTGCTGCAAGACCGCTTAGCAGAGAATTCACCTAACGGTGAATTCTTTGCTAGGCGGACTCACCGCAGGGGAAAAAATGATTATTCAAACCCATGCCTCAGCCCACAGGGCAAAAATCCCCCATCATTCCTCGTATTGATAAGCACCGCCACCCAGCTTCGACGCTTCTTCAGTCTTGCTAGAAGTCAGCAGCATCGCCTCAAGCTCGGCCATTTCTGCCGGCGTCAGCTCCCGCCACTGGCCCGGCGCGAGACCGGCCAGGCGCACGTTCATGATACGCACGCGTTTGAGTTTAGTGACATTAAAACCCAGGTATTCGGTCATGCGGCGGATTTGCCGGTTCAGGCCCTGGCGCAACACGATATTAAAAGTCTGGCGTGATTTCTGTGTGACCTGGCAAGGCAAAGTCACAGTCTCAAGAATGGGCACACCAGCGGCCATTTTTTTCAGGAAGTTGTCGTGAATAGGTTTGTCGACAGTGACGACATACTCTTTGTCGTGTGCATTGCCGGCACGCAGGATTTTATTGACGATGTCGCCATCGTTGGTGAGGAATATTAAACCCTCGGACTCTTTGTCGAGCCGGCCAATCGGGAAGATCCGCGCCGGATATTTGACTGCATCGACGATATTGCCTTTGACATGTAGTTCAGTGGTACAAGTGATACCCACCGGCTTGTGATAGGCCAGATAGACCCGGCGCGGTTTGTTTTTCAGTGGCTTGCCCGCAACTTCGACTTTGTCGTCCGCAGACACTTTAGTGCCTACTACCGCCACTTGCCCGTTCACTTTCACCTGGCCCGACTCAATCAGCTTGTCGGCTTCGCGCCGCGAACAAAAGCCGGTGTCACTGATAAATTTGTTAAGCCGGAATAACGAAGTCGCGTCTGTCAAAGTGGTATGCCTGTGGCGGGAAAATTTGAGCGAATTTTACGGCCGGCCGGGGTTTTGGGCAAGTAAAGGCGGTCGCTCATCTATGCTGCAGCTCGTTTTAGCCGTAGAAACGCTTCTGCCTACTGCCGTAAAATTTTCTCCAGCGCTTTGCCTTTCGCCAGTTCATCAATCAGCTTGTCGAGATAACGGATTTTTTGCATCAAGGGATCAGCCACCTCTTCGACCCGTACGCCGCAAACCAGGCCGGTGATGAGTCTTGCGTTGGGCTGAAACGCCGGTGCCTCTGCAAAAAACTGCTGAAAACTCACTTCGTCTTGCAACTGCTTTGTTAATCCTGCGGCGTCATAGCCAGTCAGCCAGCTGATGATCTGGTCCACTTCGGCCTGACTACGGTTTTTGCGCTCTGCCTTTTGCACATAAAGCGGATAGACTTTGGCAAAAGCTGTATTGAAAATGCGGTGTGTGGTCATGGCCTGCTCCTGTTGTGTATCAATACCTTGCTACAAGATTGTCGGAGGTACAACTTTGGCTTTTCGCGGAGAGATTCTCAAATCGCGGTTTTAGCGATAGAGTGGTCTTGTAACTACAACAACTACAAAGACAAGGAAACACCCTATGACCTTTCGCGCTGCCATCCCTCTGTTAT
>CBFGPY010000206.1:0-5683 GCA_965650755.1 uncultured Chromatiaceae bacterium
TGAAAATCAACAGTTTGAGGCGCTGGGGCAACTCGCGCGGCGCTACCGTCGCCGCACTCAGACACTCCCCAGCTTAAAACCTCAAACCGCTGATTTGCATCGGCTCGCTTCAACGGGGGAATTGGTTTTCTTAGTTGTTTTTGATTTCTCTGAAACAGAATTAAAAGCAAAGCCAACTATTGAGGCCAGTTGCCCGTTGGAGCGAGCCGGCTGAAAATCGTTGAACAAGGTTTTAAGAAAATGGGTGTCTGAGCACGGCGACGGTAGTCGTGTGACGCCCAACCGTGCGAGTTACATTTTCGCCTTGGACGGCGACTTTCCAGACGGGCTTTCAAGCAGAACCGGGCGCGCCTTTTCTTTCGGTTCCTTTCTTTTGGCAAGGCAAAAGAAAGGAACTCACCGACAGGTGAAATCTTTGCTAAGCGATCTCGCCACGCAAGGCGAAAATGATTACTACGACGATGAGCCTCCCCTGCGGGAATAAGACTCACACCTGCCAATCCACCGGCACTTTTCCCATTTGTGTCAGCAACTCATTCGCCTTGGCAAAATGCCCACAACCTAAAAAACCGCGATGCGCAGACAATGGTGACGGATGCGGCGCGGTCAGCACATGATGCCGGCTTTTATCGATCAGCTTTTGTTTATTGATGGCGTGCGAGCCCCAGAGCAGAAACACCACAGGCTCAGCTTTGGCGCTGATGGCTTTAATCACATTGTCAGTGAAGGTTTCCCAGCCCAAATGTCGATGCGAATTGGGTTCATTGGCCACTACTGTCAGCACAGTGTTCAGTAATAACACACCCTGCCGGGCCCAACTCTCCAGATAACCATGCGTCGGCATGACAAAATCCGGATATTCCAGCGCCAGTTCTTTATAGATGTTTTTTAAACTCGGCGGCACCGCCACACCGGGCCGCACCGAGAAACAAAGGCCATGGGCCTGATTAGGCCCATGGTAAGGGTCCTGACCGATGATCACGATTTTCAGCTGGTCAAAGCCGGTATAACGAAAGGCATTAAACACATCGGCTTCGGGCGGATAAATCACCGTTCCCGCGGCGCGCGCTTGTTTCACCGCCTCAACGGTTTGCTGAAAATACGGCTGCGTTTTTTCCGCGCCAATCACATCTTGCCAGGATAACTGCACTTTTTACTCCAGACTGAGCAATACTTTGCGCAATTCTACAAAATCAGCGGCTAAATCGCCCGCTAAACTTGTTTCCCCCGCTACAGCTGCCAGTGCCGGTGGTAAAGCAATGGGGTTACCGAGGATATTTTCGACCGACTCTTTAAACTTGGCCGGATGCGCAGTGCCCAGGAATAAACCATATTCGCCCGGCTGTAATTCGCGTTTTAATGCGCGATACGCCACGGCGGCATGGGGTTCAGACAAATATCCAAGCTGCGACAGCTGCCGTACACCGAGTTGTGTGTCTTCTTCGTCCACCACTTGCGTGGACAACGCAGACCTATGGATAACGCCCTGCGCCATCAAATCTTCCACCCGTGGCCAGTTATTCGGCGCACTGACGTCCATGGCATTGGATAAAGTGGCGACTGTTTTATTGACCTGCCACTGCCCGCTTTGCCAATAACGCGGCACTGTGTCGTTGGCATTGGTGGCGGCGATCATGCGTTTGATCGGCAAGCCCAGCACTTTGGCGATCAGACCTGCCGTCAGGTTGCCAAAGTTGCCGC
The DNA here is from genome assembly GCA_965650755.1 of uncultured Chromatiaceae bacterium. GTDB lineage: Bacteria > Pseudomonadota > Gammaproteobacteria > Enterobacterales > Alteromonadaceae > Pararheinheimera. The sequence goes on from CBFGPY010000206.1 coordinate 1,702, forward strand.
TTGGTACTGAAATCACCAGCTGTTCACGCTGTGCCGGCGTTAACTGCGCGACGGCTTCAAAGTAATAACAAACCTGCGCAAATAACCGGCTGATATTAATCGAATTGGCGGAGTTGATATTGAGCCGGCCGACTAATTCGCGGTCATTAAACACGTCCTTGACCAATGCCTGACACTGGTCAAAATCACCGTCGACCGCCAGCGTATGGATATTGTCGCCAAGCGTGGTGAACAATTTTTCCTGCAACACCGAGATTTTGCCTTTCGGGAACAAAATAACTACCTGTACACCCGGTTGGCGATAAAACGCGTGGGCAACTGCAGCACCGGTATCGCCAGAAGTGGCGGTCACAATAGTAGTGCGGCTGACATTAGAGCGTTTTTGCGCGGCGAGTAACGCCCTTGCCATAAAACGGCCGCCAAAGTCTTTAAACGCCAGTGTCGGACCATGGAATAATTCCAGACAGCCAATCTCTTCAGTCACCGGCGCTACTGGTGCCGGGAAATAAAAAGCTTCGCCCAGCATTTGCTCTAGCTCAGCCTGCGGCAGCTCATCACCAATTAAAGCATGTAACAGATGCGCGCTGCGTTTGGCAAACGGCATTGCCAGCAGTGCATCAACATCCACTTTTGGCCAACTGGCCGGAAAAAATAAACCTTGCTGTTCACCGAGACCAATGCGCACCGCGTCTAAAAAACTGACCTGCTGCGCTGGTACTTTGATATTTCTTAACAACATAATATTTCCTGGAGCATTGCTCTTAAATCATTGAATTCATTGTTCAAGTGTCTTTTTACAACGCGCGTGTACCAGCCTTTGATAACCGGCAGATGTGCGTCATCGCGTCAGCATTTTTTTCATAGTGTGCCCTGAGATAATTCCGGGCGAATTCGGCTTGCTCTGGTGTGCTGCAAAGCGCAAACAAAGTTGGGCCTGCGCCGGAAATGCCGACATGACCAATCCCTTCTGCCATCAACGCAGCGCGGATCGCCGGTAACTCCGGGATCAGCGGCGTGCGCGCCGGCTCCGCGAGCACATCTTTAAGCGCCGCAAATGCCTCGACTTCATCTTCGCTGTACAAAGCAGCAACAAAACGCGCCACAGTGCCGGCAAACTGAATACTGTGCTTTAACGTCAGTTGCTGCGGTAACACAGCGCGGGCGGCTTTAGTTGATAGCACAGTACCCGGATAACTCAGCACTACCTGCCAATGCGCAAACCATGGCAGTTTGCGATACAGCAACGGGCTTTCCGGCAGCATCAACTGCAAACCACCATGCAAGGACGGCGCGACGTTGTCATAATGCACACCGCCGCTGACACCGCCTTCACACACGGCTGTCAGTTCCAGCAGTTCGCGGTCTGACAACGGCTTGCCGAAATAGTCGTTAAAGGCGTAACAGGCCACCACAATGGAACAGGCGCTGGAGCCCAGACCACTGCCAACCGGCAGGTGCTTGACCAGCCGCAGTTTCAGCCGCGGTAAAGTACGGCCAACTTTTTGCTCAAAGGCATAAAAGCTGGTCAGCACCAGATTATCGTTGCTGTCACCCGGTAACTGGTGGACATAACGTCCGGCCAATTCCAGCGACATCTCAGACGCTTCACCGAGGATCTGCAGTTCATCCCCAAGCAAAGTGCCGTCGACCGCTTCAAAGGCTGCACCGAGTAAATCAAATCCAACCGAAAAATTGCCGGTGGAAGCCGGTGCAAAATACGACTTCATGCTCAAACCTCCTGCTGCCAGCCGAGTGTGCGCATCACATCACCAAACACACCGGCCGCAGTGACCGCCGCACCGGCGCCATAGCCACGCAGTACAAATGGGATCGGCTGGTAATAACGGGTATGGATCGCCAGCGCGTTTTCACCGTCTTTGACTTTCGCCAGTGGATGGTCCAGATCTAAAGCTTTGACGGCAACTTTGCACTGACCGTCGGCGATTTCGCCGATAAAACGCAACACTTTGCCTTCCGCTTGCGCCGCCGCGACTTTGTCGGCGTACCAGGCATCCAGTTCAGGCAGTTTGGCCATAAAAGTCGTCACATCAGTACCCGGTGCAAAATCGGCCGGTAATACACCTTCGACGGTGACATCGGCCAAATCCAGTTCCAGGCCGGCTTCACGCGCCATGATCAGTAACTTACGGGCAACGTCCATGCCAGATAAATCATCGCGTGGATCTGGCTCAGTAAAGCCCATGGCTTTGGCTTTAGCGGTGACTTCCGACAGCGGCAGGCCTTTTTCCAGCTCACCGAACAGGTAACTCAAACTGCCCGATAAAATGCCTTCAAAGGCCACCAATTCGTCACCGGCGTTTAACAAGCCCTGCAGCGTATCAATCACCGGCAAACCGGCGCCAACAGTGGTTTCATACAGGAAACGACGGCGGTGACGCTGCGCGACCTGACGCAGTTCACGGTAATAATCCAGGCTCGCGGTATTGGCTTTTTTGTTCGGCGTGACCACATGGAAACCCGCTGCCAGGAACTGACTGTACTGGGCGGCAATAGCTTCTGAACTGGTGCAGTCAATCAGCACCGGGTTGGTTAAATGATGCTCCTGCACAAATTTATCCAGCGCCGCCAGCGAGAACTGGGCTGTCGCTGTAGCCATCCCATCCTGCCACTGGGTTAAATCAATGCCCTGACCGTTTAACAATAACTGCCGGGAGTTGGCGATACCGTACACGCTTAAGCGCACATTGCGGTTTTGCAGGAATTGCTGCTGACGTTGGAACTGCGCCAATAACTCACTGCCAACTACACCACAACCGACCAGAAACACGTCGATACTGGGCACGTGGCTGAAGAAGTTTTCGTGACAGACTTTCACTGCGTTTTGGCAGCTTTGCTGTTCAACTACGGCGGAGATAGAGCGCTCGCTGGAATCCTGCGCAATGGCCACCACGTTTACCCGGGCTTGCGATAACGAAGCAAAAAACTTTGCCGCGACGCCACGATGCTGCCGCATACCGTCGCCGACCAAACTGACAATCGCCATGTCGGTCTGGATCGCCAGCGGGCGCAACAATTTGCCCTGCAGTTCCAGTTCAAATTCAGCTTCCAGCGCCTTTTTAGCTGCGTTTAGATCCAGCTGTGCCACACAGAAACTGATACTGAATTCACTGGAGGATTGGGTGATTAAATTCACCGATACCTGCTCGCGTGCCATAGTGGCAAAAATCCGCGACGCCATACCGACCACGCCTTTAAGGCCCGGGCCGGATACAGTGATAAGCGCCAGATGCTCCAGGCTGGAAATACCTTTAACCAGGCTGTCGCCACTGTTGTGATTGTCGATACAGCTGCCCGGCGCCTGCGGATTCAGCGTATTTTTGATGTAACAAGGGATTTGATAACGCGCCAGCGGACCAATGGTTTTTGGATGCAGAACTTTGGCACCGAAGTACGACAGCTCCATCGCTTCGTCGTAAGACAGATGGTCAATCAGTTTGGCATTTTTCACCTGACGTGGGTCTGCGCTGTAAACCCCGTCGACGTCAGTCCAAATTTCACAAACTGACGCGCGCAGAGCCGCTGCGACAATGGCAGCTGAGTAGTCAGAGCCATTGCGGCCCAGCAAACACAGCTCACCTTGCGCATTGCTGGAGACAAAACCGGCCAACACATAGACTTGTGCCGCTTGTTTTTTCACGGCAGCGCCGAGTGCGATTTCAGAGGCCGGCACGTCGGCAACCGCATTCAGATAATCACCCTGACTTTTCACGCACTGTACTGAATCCAACAGCACAGCTTTCACCTGCTGAGCCAGCAGTAATTCAGTCATCAGTGCGACACTGAATTGTTCACCCAATCCCAGCAATTGCGCTTTGATATGATCCGGACAATAGTGCAGTAATTCGACGCCCTGCAAGCGATTACTAAGCGTGGCATCCTGCGCCGCTAATACCGCCTGCAGCCGTTGCTGCGCCGCGCTATCCAGCACAGCTGCAGCGTCTGCGAGCATTTTCTGCAACCG
>CBFGPY010000207.1:0-5676 GCA_965650755.1 uncultured Chromatiaceae bacterium
CGTAAAGTACTGACTGAGTTTGTTAAAGCCGGCGCGCCGGAAGAAATCATGTATGTCAGCAAACCGCATATCGGCACCTTTAAGCTGGTCACCATGGTGGAAAAAATGCGCGCCCGTATTATCGAACTGGGCGGTGAGATCCGTTTCAGTACGCGCGTCGACGATATTCTGCGCGATGGCGAGCAGTTAACCGGCGTGCGTCTGAGCGATGGCAGCGAACTGCATAGCCGTTATGTGGTGCTGGCGGTGGGCCACAGTGCGCGTGACACTTTTGAAATGCTGTACAAGCGGGGCGTTTATATCGAAGCCAAGCCGTTTTCAGTGGGCTTTCGCATCGAACACCGCCAGTCAATGATCGACGAATGCCGTTACGGCGCCAGCGCCGGCCATCCATTATTGGGTGCAGCCGACTACAAACTGGTGCATCACGGCAGTAACAACCGCACTGTGTATAGTTTCTGTATGTGCCCGGGCGGTACAGTGGTCGCGGCTGCTTCAGAAGAAGGCCGGGTCGTCACCAATGGTATGAGCCAGTATTCCCGTAACGAACGCAATGCCAACAGCGCTATTGTGGTCGGCATCGACCCGGAACGCGACTATCCGGGCCATCCACTGGCGGGCATTGAACTGCAACGCAAACTGGAAGCGCAGGCCTATGTGCTTGGCGGCAGTAATTATGATGCGCCGGCGCAGCGCGTCGGTGATTTCCTTGCTGGCGTGGCGTCGACTGAGCTCGGTGATGTGCAGCCAAGTTACACACCTGGCGTGAAACTGACCGATTTGTCACAAGTACTGCCTGATTATGTGATTGCTGCTATTCGCGAAGCAATTCCGGCTTTTGATAAACAAATCAAAGGCTTTGCCCGCGCTGATGGCCTGCTGACCGGTGTGGAAACCCGTACTTCTTCACCCATCTGTATCAAACGTGGCGCCGATTACCAGAGCCTGAATACCAAAGGGTTATTCCCAGCAGGTGAAGGTGCAGGGTATGCTGGCGGAATTCTGTCTGCCGGGATTGACGGTATTAAAGTGGCTGAAGCTGTGGCTTTGGCGATGACCGGTCAGGCCATCACGGTCAGCCGGCGTTAACTGTATCTGATGCGTGACCGGCGCAATTTCCGGTCGGTAACCAAGGAGTAAGGAATGCGGAAAAGTTTGATCGCTGCGGCACTGATTGCAGCTGGGGTATTTGCCTGGTACAAGTTTGGCGCCAATCAAAGCGCTGGCCAGCTGGGCGCGCTGGAATATGTCCCGGCGGATACAGCGGTATTTTCCGCACAATTAGAACCGGTTGATTTGCCAAGTTATTTAAGCAGCATCGGCATGGGGCCGCAGTATTACAATGCGGCCGCACTGGCGCAACTGGACGAGCAGTTACAGGCCGCGCAAAGCAACAGTGAAAAATTCGTGCTGGCGCTGGGGAAACAATATTTATCCGCGCTGGCGACCCCAGTTGAGATCAGCAGCAAAACCGGCATCAAAGCGCAGATGCGCAGCCTGCTGTACATGGTGGGGTTAGCACCGGTACTAAAAGTGGAACTGGGTGACGAAACCGCCTTTTGGGCGATGTTTGATGCCATTGAACAACAAAGTGGTCTGAGCCATAGCCCGCAGCAGCTTGGCGAACAAAAATACCGCCAATACAAATTAAGCCATGAAGAGCTGGTGCTGGACCTATTGGTCAGTGTCAAAGACGGCTGGGCCACGCTGACCTTCACTTCCGACAAGCTGGACCCATCGCATTTAGCCATTGCGCTCGGTACGCAAAAGCCGGAGCAGAATCTGCAAAGCAGTGGTTATCTGCAACAAATCAGTAAAAAATACGAATTAGATCAGGGTTCTGTTGGTTATGTCAGCAGTCTTGAACTGAGCAAAGTACTGACCAGTAAAGACGGCAACCGCTTGGCGAAAGATGTCGAGCTGTTGTTCGGCACTGAATTAGGTGTCGCATTGGCACCCTGGCGTGAAGCCAGCTGTCAAACTGATGTGGCTGCTATTGCGACCAGCTGGCCGGGGTTATTTGCCTCTAACCGCTTTGAGATTGGCAGTGGCGCCACCAAAGTTCACAGCAAAATGCTGATCCCAACCGAAAACAGCAAAACAGTTGAAGCGTTACAGCAACTGCAGGGATTTATTCCGGCCGGTTTTGCTGAGTTGAAAGGTCCGTCAGCCATGTTGTCTTTGGGATTAGGTCTGGACGTCGGCCAACTGTCGGCCGCTGTCGGCAAAATCTGGGAAAATCTGACCACAACGCAGTATCAGTGCGCGCCGCTCGTTGAATGGCAAACTGCGCTGAAACAAAACAACCCGATGCCGATGCTGATGATGGCGGGCATGGCGGCCGGTGTGCAAGGTGTTTCACTACAGGTTAATCAGCTGGAATTTGATGCGGTACAACAAGTACCAAAAACCGCTGATGCACTTTTTGTGTTGAGTGCCAGCAATGTGAAGCAACTGTTTGACAGTGTCAAAGCGCTGCAGCCGGCTCTGGCGACTGTAGAGCTGCCCGCTGCCGGTGAAACTTTACCGCTGGCGGACAAAATTCCCGAGCTGGCGATGCTCGGTGTCAAACCGAGCCTGATGGCGTCTGAACACCATCTGATGATTTTCAGTGGTGATAAAGCCCAGCAACAAGCCAAAGCGCTCAGCACTGAAAAGCTGAATAAATCTGGTTTGCTGGCCTTCAGCCTGGATTATCAGCAGTTCTTTAGTGTGCTGAAAGGGACGCTGGAAAGCAGCGGCGAACCGGTCCCGGCAGAACTGGCGCAGCTGATGCAAACTAATATGCAGGTCGGCATGCAGATGAAAGCGGTGCCGCAGGGCATTTTGCTGCAGTCGACGATGCAAATGGCTAAATAATGGTTTGAAAAGAAAAAGCCCGCAACGCGGGCTTTTTTATGACTAAATGCTTCAGAAACGGTAATTCACTTTCCCGTAGATATATCGCCCGCGTGGGTTATACATACTGCCGACATAGCCATATAAATCACCGTCGCCGTCACCAATGGCAAATGGCGGTTCCTCGTCCAGCAGATTGCTGACGCCCAGCGTAAATTTCACTTCTTTACCCAGGTTGTAGTACAGCTGGGTATCCAGTGAATAATAAGCATCCACCATCCGCGAAGTATTTTCGGTGAAGTCCAGACTACCGTCGAAATCGATATCCGGCGTATCTTCGAATTCGCCGATGTAGGATAACGACGCAGCCAGACCCCAGTCATTGATCGCCCAGTCCGCACTGGTCACCCAGCGATACTGCGGATACTTGTATTCGCCGGTGTAGTCCAGATTGTCCTTTTCGAAGTTACGCAGATAAGTCCATTCGGCATTCAGTTTCAGCAAACCCATGTCAGCCAAATCCATCTTATAGTTCACCGATAAATCGACACCGGATGCTTCCTGCGAACTGACGTTGAAGAAAGTGTTATTGATCCGGTCCAGCTCACCGAGTGTCTGACCCGGTAATGGCGCCCGGCGTACACAGATGGTGCTGTTCTGATTGCCACACTCGGCCAGGTAAACTGCGCCAAACGGGACTTCATCAATTTTGTTGTCCTGAGTGATGCTCCAGATATCCAGGCTAAAATCGAGGTCGGCAGTGGCCTGCCAGATAGCGCCGACGTTCCAGCTTTCCGACTCTTCCGGTTGAAGGTTCGGGTTACCGGCAAAGACGATGGTATAGTCGGTGGACGCACAGGCCGGATTGCTTGGTGTGGAAACCGGGCAGCGGAAAGTATCAATAAAGAATTGTGATTCCTGTGACGGGCCAAGGCCAACCTGTGCCAGCGACGGTGCGCGGAAACCCTGACTCCAGGACGCGCGGAAACTCAAATCTTCATTCGGCGTAAAATGGAAAGCCACTTTGGGATTGGTGGTGCCGCCGAAGTCGCTGTAGTGGTCATAACGACCGGCGACCTGCATTTCCAGCGTTTGCGCCAGCGGGATGGATAATTCTACGTAAGCGGCTTTTTGCGAACGTTCCGCTGCTGCTGAGACTGATTCAGTACCGAAAATCAGACCACGGACAAATTGGTCATCCGGCTGGTCCCGTGCATCTTCTTTGCGATATTCAACCCCGGCGGCGAGGCCAATAGAACCTGTGCCAAACTGCATCAGTTCGCCACTGATATGTGCATCGGCTGACGTCAGATGGGATTCACCGCGTCGCACCAGACTGGTGGTAATGGCATCGATCACCGATTGTGGGTTTTTCACGCCGCCAAATGGATTGTAACGGCCTGCATTGATCTCTTGCTGCAGAAAATCAGTCCGCACCCAGCCCTGGTCTTTGTCACCGGTCTGTTTCGCGGCGCTACGGCCTTTTTGGACAGCTGCTTCCCATTCCCAGTGGTTGATGTTACCGCGTAAGCCAGCCAGTACCCGCAGCGTATCTGAAGTGATATCCCAGCGCCGGTTCCCGGCATCGACCGTGCGGTAACGGCTGATTTGAATATCTTTTTTCCATGGATTATTCGGATGTGAACCTGGAACTGTCAGCCCGGCGCCTTCATCCAGCGGTGTCGCTGCCCCACCGGCGGTCGAGATATTGTGCTGAGCGGCCAGTTCGGCAAACATTTCCAGTTGATCATTGACTTCACGGCGCAGGTTCAGAATTGCGCCTGCCCGCTCGGCTGCCGGCACTGCGATTGAATGTGGGCCATAGTCATACAAACAAGTCTGGCCGGCAATACTGTCGGCCGGACAACCCGGGTCGCGGGTGACTTTGCCATCGACGATAAAACGGCCCGGATAACCACGACTGGAGCGGAAATCTTCTCCGCCATAAGGTACCTGATTGGCCGTTCCGAAGCGCCCGAGTTCGGAGTTGTCGATCTGTCCATTGTTAAAATAGTCAAAAATCAATGTGGCATTGCTTTTCTCATCGCCGGTACCCCAGACTGTGCTGAAAGTGGTTTCATCATAACCAGGCCCAGTGGTCCCACCGTAACCCAGTGCCAAATCGGTGCCGACAAAATCTTTACGCAGGATCACGTTCACGACCCCGGCGACGGCATCTGAGCCATAAATGGCGGAAGCACCATCTTTGAGAATATCAATCCGTTCTATGGCTGCGACCGGAATGCTGTTGATATCAACGAAGGTGTTGACGATGCCTTCGGCAAAGGCGCTGGTCGCAACACGACGACCGTTGATCAGCACTAAGGTTGCATCAGCGCCAAAGCCGCGCAGACTAACCGCTGCTGCACCGTTTGCCGTGGAATCCTGACTGTTGCCGCGGGTAGAGAAAGTACCGGCACCGCTGACCGGCATCCGTTCCAGTAACTGCTGCAGGTTATCAAAACCGGATTTGTCGATGGTATCACGGGTGATCACGGTCACCGGTGATGGTCCTTCTAAGTCATTACGTTTGATATGAGAGCCGGTGACCTGGATCCGTTCCACGTCTTTGCTGTTATCTGGTTTGGTCTGGGCGAAACTGGCAGAAGTGTGAAGTAACAGGCCGACCGCTAAAGCACAGCGGCTCAGGTTAAAGTGAGAAGCTTTCATGTATGTCCTTATTTATTCTGGATTTTTTAAGTGTTTTATTGCATTTCTTATAAATGGCCGTGTGACGGCCATTTATGTATAGCTGAAAAAAACCAGAGTAAAAAAAGTTCAAACAATTTGGCGATTTTCTGTATAGGGTAAAGATTGTGTACTGTAAGCAGAGCCTGA
>CBFGPY010000208.1:0-5673 GCA_965650755.1 uncultured Chromatiaceae bacterium
TGTTGCGTCTCCCCGCTCAACGGCACTTGTTGGCGAAAACTGTTGTAGTAACCAGTTTCAGGCCGTGTCAGCCAGCGTTTCTCAATCGATTCCAGCTGATCCTGGGTGATCGCCTGAAATCCCTGTTTCAATTGCTCAGCGAGCTTTCCGGCATCTTCAGCCACTAACACCTGCAATTCGGTTTGATAACGTGGCTGTTCCAGCTTTTGATATGCATTGGCATTGGTTTGCAAGACCCGGTGCTGCATCACCAAATCCGAGATAAAAAAGCCGGCGATCTCGTTGCGCTCAAAAGCCCGCAGCATTTCTTCCAGTTTTTCAAAACTGCGGATTTGCAGGGCTGGGAAATCCTGCCGCAATTTATCCAGATAGGCTGCAGCAGCAAACACCCCAACCGGCTGACTCACCTGCTGCAAGGCGGTTAACTGCTTCGCACTGCTGTAGTAAAAAGATGACATTAAGCGATAGACAGGCCAGACCGGACGGACGTCGACCGGAGCTTGAGCCCCAATCGGATACCCCATATGCGCATCGACCCGGCCCTGACGCAAGGTCTTTAATCCCTGTGTGGTTGTTTCCGGCACCATCGCAATCGGAATACCGGTCTGTTCCGACCATAACTGCCACAAATCAACTAATAAGCCCTGTGGCAAGCCATTCGGCGTGACGTTCATCAGCGGTGGATTGCCTTCGGCCATGGCCACCAACACCGTATTTTCATCGCTGATACCACTGAGCCAGCGGCGTTCCAGTTTTTCGGTAAAACCGGCAGGCAGCGCCGTAAAAGCCCGCCGCAGGTGTTCGGATAATTCAGCCCGGTCGCGTTGCACTGCATAGGTCAGTTCCATTTTCAGCAGCGGTAATTTGCGAAACAACGGGAACTGCTCCTGCAATTCTTTATAACGGCTGTAGCGCGGACTCAAGCGGTCTTGTGCCGTAAAGGCTTTAATCTCGCCCTGCAAAGCGGCATCGTACAGACTGTCCTGTAAGGCAAATTCGCGGATAGTTGCGCCTGGTACTGCCTGCGCCAGTGCCGTGCCATTTGCCGACTGCCGCAGGGAGCCGACGATATAGGGCTTTAACTGCGCCAGTTGATTGACGTTATTTAGGTCGCGATGCACAAACACATTGCTGTAAACATCCACCAGCGTCGGCCCCAGCAGATACTGCTTTTCGCGTTCTGCACTGCGATTGAGCCCGGCCACTACGTCTATCTTGCCCTGCTCCAGCGCAAGGGCTAATTCAGTCCGATCTAAAATCTGCAGTTTCAGCTTTAAACCGGCAGTACTGGCCAGTTGTGTCCATAAATCAACCAACAAACCTACTGGTTGTTGCTGATTATCAAGGTAGACATAAGGATAAATGTCGGCGTTCGTGCCAACGATAAGGCGGCCGGATTGCAGAGCGCGGTCTTCGGCAGCCGCATGCAGCCAGCCGCAGAACAAAACACAAAACAGCAATATGATATGCTTTAACAAAATTCACTCTCATCAGGTGCTGTCGGTCAGACCAGACTTTTTATGATGTATTATCTTGGTTGCCCGATGTGGGCACATGAACATTGGCGGGGCAGTCTGTTTGATGACCACTGCAGCCCTTCTGACTTTTTAGCCCAATACAGCAGATATTTCAATGCAGTAGAAGGCAATACCACTTTCTATGCTGATCCGTCACCAGCCACCGTTTTGCGCTGGCAAAGTCAGGCGGCGACCGATTTTCGCTTTACGCTGAAAATCCCTAAGCTGATCAGTCATCAGTTACGGGGCATTGCCCGCGTTGAAGCGTTAAGCCGGTGGCAGGCCCTGATGGCGCCACTACAGTCACAGATTGGCTTGTGCCATTTGCAGTTAAGCGGCCAGTATTTGGTCACAGCAGATGCGGATTTTTCTGGTTTTTTACAGCAACTGCGCCAATTTAGCCCGGTTGCAGTGGAAGTCCGGCATCCGGCGCTTTTTACCAAAGGTCCGGCTGAACAGCAATTCCATCAGTTGCTGCGCGAGACCGGTTGTGAACGCGTGATCCTCGATAGCCGCGCTTTGTTCGCGCAGCCGCCACAAAGTACAGCACTACAGGACGCACAACAAAAAAAACCAAGATTGCCGGTGCATGTCTGCGCATTAGGGCCAAATCCAATGTTCCGGTTTATCGGTGTGTCAGATCTGGCCGCCAACCGGCCCTTTTATCAGCCCTGGCTGCATAAAATGGCGCAGTGGCTGAACGAAGGCCGAACACCCTATGCGTTTTTCCACACCGAAGATAACCAAAGCGCACCTATATTAGCCCGGCAATTTGCCAGCGAGCTGGCAGCGCTGACTGGAATTTCACATCCGGTGCTGCAGCCCTGGCCAGCCGATTTAGCGCCATCGCAAAACACGCTGTTCTGAAAGCCTGCCCAAGCCGGGCGGATTTTGCTACTATGCACGCTGTTTCAGCCAGTCTTAATCCCGCTTTGTGATGCAGCCCATGACGCAAAAAGATGCAATTTATGCCGAGCCGCTGGCTCAGGTGCAGGATTTCTGCTTCGACGCCGATGTCGTCGAAGTCTTTCCCGATATGATCCAGCGCTCAGTACCCGGTTATCAGACCATTATTCAGACCATCGGCAAACTGACGCAGCGTTATCAACAAGATAACAGCCAATATTACGATTTAGGTTGTTCGCTTGGCGCAGCCAGTCTGGCCATGCGGCGTCAGCTCAGTGATAGCAACAGCAGAATTATTGCAGTCGACAACAGCCCCGCGATGGTCGAACGCTGCAGGCTGCATCTGCAGGCGTTTCGCAGCGAAGTTCCGCTGGAGGTACAGCTCGGGGATATCCGCGAGCTTGCTATAGAAAATGCAGCGATGGTCGTCAGCAATTTTACCCTGCAATTTTTGCCAAAAGCCGACCGTGACGCCTTAGTGGCGCGCATTTACCAGGGGCTCAAGCCCGGTGGGATTTTTATCCTGTCGGAAAAAGTCATTTTTGAAGATGCAGTAACACATGATTTACTCATTGATTTGCATCATGATTTTAAGCGGGCTAACGGTTATTCCGAACTGGAAATCAGCCAAAAACGCACAGCGCTGGAAAACGTGATGAAGCCGGATACGCTGGCGCAACATCAGCAAAGATTTAAAGCGGCCGGTTTTACCAGCGCAACAGTCTGGTTCCAGTGTTTTAATTTCTGTTCGATGGTAGCGGTCAAGCAAGGCGTCGCCATGCAACAAGGAGCTGCGGATGCAGTGGTTTAATGATTTTTATGCGCTGATAGCCAAAACTAAGCTGGCGCCCTGGCTGAATGTACTGCCGGCGCAGCTCAGCCATTGGTACAAAGACGCTTTGCACGGCGATTTTAAGCAATGGCAAAAAGTACTGGCGCATTTACCAAAGACGCAAACCTCAGAAGTGAACCTGCAAAGCGCCGTTGCTATAGGCGCTGCGAATGAGCTTTCAGACGGCGCCCGCCAGCGCCTTGAAGTGTTACTGGAGCAACTAATGCCCTGGCGTAAAGGCCCTTTTGACATCCATGGTCTGCACATTGATACCGAGTGGCGCAGCGACTGGAAATGGGACCGGGTACTACCCCATCTGGCCCCGCTGCAGCACCGCACCGTGCTCGATGTTGGCTGCGGCAGTGGTTATCATTTATGGCGCATGCGCGGTGCCGGTGCCGAACTGGTTGTCGGCATCGACCCCAGCCAGTTGTTTTTCTGTCAGTTCCAGGCGATTAAACATTTTCACCCCGACCCGGCGGTGCATTTGTTGCCGATCGGCATTGATGAGATGCCGGAGCTGAAAAGCTTTGATACGGTATTTTCGATGGGTGTGCTGTATCACCGCCGCTCGCCACTGGACTTCCTGCAACAGCTGAAAAACCAGCTGCGGCCGGGCGGTCAACTGGTGCTTGAAACGCTGGTGGTACCGGGAGATGCTCAAACCGTGTTAGTGCCGACTGACCGCTACGCAAAAATGCGCAACGTCTGGTTTATTCCAAGCACCGCCGCACTGGAACTGTGGCTGACCCGGGTTGGTTTCAGCGATGTCCGCGTCGTCGACCTGAATCAGACCAGCCTCGACGAACAACGCACAACGGATTGGATGGAAAATGAAAGTCTGGTTGATTTTCTCGACCCGACTGATCATAGTAAGACCATTGAAGGTTACCCGGCGCCGCTGCGTGCGGTGATCGTGGCAACTGCCTGATCTAAAGAGGAAATTTATGCGCTACCGCCCTAAATCGACCCTGGAACAATGGCGGATCCTGCAGGCAGTTGTAGATGCGGGTGGTTATGCGCAAGCCGCTGAATTATTGAACAAAAGTCAGTCCAGCCTCAACCACGCCGTAGCGAAGTTACAAAACCAGCTTGGGGTCGAGCTGCTGCACGTGGTCGGGCGCAAAGCCTTTTTAACATCGGCCGGTGAAGTGATGCTGCGCCGCTCTCGCCTGTTGACCCAACAGATTGAAGATCTGGAATTATTAGCCGCCAATATCGACATGGGCTGGGAGCCGGAGCTACGTCTGGCCGTGGAGATTATTTATCCGCGCGACAAACTGTATCAGGCCTTGTCGCAGTTTTACCCGCAAAGCCGTGGCAGCCGTATTCAGATTATCGATACAGTGATCACCGGCAGTGCCGAGATGATCCTCGAAGCCAAAGCCGATTTAGTCATTGCCGCGACCCCGATCATCCCCCGTGGTTATCTGAGTGAGCCGCTCTGTATCACGCAAATGGTGCTGGTCTGTGCGCCGGACCATCCGCTGACAACCATTGAGGCCTTAGACGCCGACGAACTGAGTCAGCATTTGCAAATTGTGATCCGTGATACCGGCCAAAAGCCAGCCGAAAATGCGGGTTGGCTCAAAGCCGAACAGCGCTGGACCGTCGGAAACTTTTATGAAGCGATGATCATTTTGCAACGTGGGTTGGGGTTTTGCTGGTTACCCGAATTTATTGTGCAACAGGCCATACAGAATGGCAGCCTGGTCCGGCTGCAACTGAGACAAAGCACCGAGCGGCAAATTCCACTGTCGCTGGTAGTACCCAAAGAAGATAAATTAGGCCCGGGTGGCCGGCAACTGCGCCAGATCATCCTCGCCGCTCATGGCAAAGCAGGAACTTAATATGCTCAACACTGAACTGACCGAACTGATGCAACAAAGTGCAAAGGACGCTGTCACTTACGCCCGGGATGAACATCAGGTCGAACTGGATTTAACCCTGGAGTCGCTGCCACTGGTTGACGTGCTGCTCAGCAGCATCGCCCATCAGCAGCAAAAACAACGGATGTCGGACGCCCACATGTTTGCTTTGTGTAATATCTTCGGCGCTTATTTAGGGCAAGTGTTTATCAGCGTGGTTGGCGGCGAGTGGGTCCATCAAACCGCCGACGAATCAGCACCTTATGTTAGTCTGAACTACAACAACAAAGAGTTCCCGCTGGCATCGCTGGTGTATCACAAAGTGACGAAAAATCCGGATCTGAGCGTCAAAGAATATATTTCTCAGGCGATCAGCAACGCCATGCAATAAGGGCCAGATACCCGACTGCTCAGTCCTGTACAACAGCGCGCTGATTAAACCTTTTGTCTTGCCGGCAAACAAGGTAAAATGCGCGCGTTTTTTTATCCCCTTTTTAACTCAAAGCCATCGAGGATAACCGTGAGCGAGCAAAAAACTTCATTAAGTTAC
>CBFGPY010000209.1:0-5637 GCA_965650755.1 uncultured Chromatiaceae bacterium
CTTGAAAGCCGGTGGTTTTAAGACCTGGGGAGAAGCGGCGCCGGTCACAGAAGAGACGGTGAACACCACCGAGATCGGCGTTAAATCGACCTGGCTCGACACCAGAGGGCGGCTGAACCTGTCGGCTTATCAGTATGACTACACCAATCTGCAGCAGCTGGAACTGGTGGGCCCACCGGGTGGCGTGCCGACATACAACTTGCGTAACGTCGATGCAGAAGGCAAAGGCGTGGAGCTGGAGCTGATTGCCCTGGTCACTGACGATTTACGCCTGACGGCAAACTATGGTCACCTGAACACTGAATATACCCAGTGGCAATATTTCAGCTGGGAAAACAGTGGCAGTAAAGTGGGCCAGCCGATTTCCGGTATGCCGGAAGATCAGGCCAGTCTGTTACTGGATTATTATTTTGCCGGCCTCAATGGCCAGTTTAACTTCAACCTGACCTACAGCTACACCGGCGATCGCACTGAGGGTGTGGATGGCCCGAAACTGGCGGTGCTGCCGTTTGAGCAGGGCAGTGTCAAAGGGCTGAATAATGACGCGCTGAACTCAATCAAAGGCTTTGGTCTGGTCAACACCCGGCTGAGCTGGCAGAGCGACAACCACCCGTTTAGCCTGGCGTTTTTTGTCAACAACCTGCTGGATGAGCAATACATTATTCAGACCGGTGGTCAGGCGATGGCAGTGGGTTCGCCTATCGCCACTCCGGGTTTGCCACGGATGTACGGCATTGAGTTTGGTTTGACGTTTTAACTGAAGAACTGTGAAAGGCCCTGCGGGGCCTTTTTTCTGGAACTGATATTTTTCTGTTTGATGGAGTATCCCTGATGTGGTACGCGGTTACGGGAGAAGTATGTCTGGTGCTGGCGCTTGGTTTCGGCGCGCTGCGCTGTTGGCAGTTTCGACACACTGCAACAGGGCAGTGGCCTTCGCTGCTATTAGCCGGCGCTTTGGTTTTTATCGCCATCAATGCGGCGGTCGGTGCACTGCGCTATGCCGGTGTGACGGCGGTGTTGCCGCTGCACCAGCTGCTGACGACAGTGTCGGTGGGCTGGATGATGCCGCTGTATCTCGCGGCGGCGCTGCGGTTGTGGGGCAGGTTGCCTGACAAGGTTTGGGGCTGCTGGCTGGTACTGGCACTATTGCCCGCAGTGTTTGCATTACCTGGCCTGCTGCGGGACGCCATGCTGGTGCTGGCTCTGCTGCGGCTCATTCAGCTGGCGCCGGCACGTCTTGGCTTGAGCCTGGCGTTAGCGCTATTGCTGGCGGTGCCACTGAGCAGTGTGTTGCCGCTTGGGGAGGACGCTGCACTCGGGCTGTTTCATTTACTGCTGGCCGGGCATTTTTATGCGTTTTATCGCGCAGTCGCGGTTTTTTCTGCCTGCAGACTGGCGTCGTAAAACGCCAGATGATTGCGGCCGAAATGTTTGGCCTGATACATGGCGCTATCCGCTTTCTGGCAAAGCAGATCAAAATCGGTGCCGTCCCGTGGCGCTATGGCAATGCCGATGGAACAAGTCGAACTGAAAGTTGTGTTGGCAAAATCCACCGGCGTGGCGACTGCTGCCAGTAGTTTTTCTGCCAGTTGCTGTACTTCATCTTGTTGGCGGACGCCTTCGGCCAGCACCAGAAATTCATCGCCGCTGATGCGACAGACCAGGTCAGAGCCGCGCAGATGACTGCGTAACTGGCTGGCCACGCTTTGCAGTAATTTGTCGCCGGCATGGTGACCGAGGTTGTCATTGACCTGCTTGAAATTATCCAAATCAATAAATAACAGCGCCACCCAATGATCCTGCGGCTGGCAACGCTGAACGGCCTGCTCCCAGCGTTCCCGGGCCAGAACCCGGTTCGGCAGTTGGGTGAGAGAATCATGATTTATCAGCTGGCGGATCTGTAACTGCGACTGATGCACTCTGTGGTTTTCTGAACGCAGCGCCTGTACCAGCCGGGTTAAATCGCCAATCATCAGCCAGACACTGCTGGCCAATAACCCCAGGATAATCGCCAACAACACAGCTGAGTGAATGTTGCTGCGCACCGGCACATGCTGTACCCAGCCGAAGTCATTGCTGAGCCCAATCAACAGCAAATTCATCAGCATAAAAGCGGTCAGCCACAAAAAGGTGCGGCGCAGCCCCATCAGTGCCGCAAATACCAGAATACAGGGATAGCCTAACAAGGCTTCGTCCGACAAACCGCTGAACACCCATAACAGCGCTGTGACCAGTATAGTCAGGGCAATTAACAACCAGCGCGTCGCAATTTTTAATGTATCCCGCTGCGCCAGGAACCAGACCGGACTCAGTAACAATGCAGTGAATAACAATACGGCGGACAGCTCCCAGGCGTGTACCGCAGCGGCATAAAGCCGGTGTACCACTTCAATCAACAACACGGCTTCGGTCAACCAAAAAACCTGTAACAGGCGGCGTTTACGCTGTCGTTCGAATTCTTCGATGGTCATAGTGCAATTCTGACGGGGCTTATCCTCACAGCTTAGCTGATGAATCCGCGGCTGGTGCCGCTAAGGCTTTTTTGTGCGCTGAGTCGAGGCGATTGAGTGATTAACTTTAGTATGTTCTAATATGGCGTGAGTCACGGGCGGGCGAACTGTGCCGGCCATATCCAAATGTAACCATTGGGGACAATTATGCTGAAATCAGCACAACAACTGGTGGCAGAAGCCCGCAGCCAAATCCGGGAAATATCGGTCCAGCAGCTGTCGGCACAGCTGGCCGACCATCAAAGTATTCTGATTGATGTGCGCGAACCCGATGAATTTCAGCAAGGCCGGGTAGATCGCGCGGTGAATTATCCGCGCGGCGTGCTGGAGATGAAAATTCACCAGCATCCTGCTGTGGCGGCACATTGTGAGCCGCAGCAGGCACTGGCTGAACTGGCGGCAAGACCGGTCTATTTGATGTGCCGCTCCGGTGCCCGTTCGGCGTTAGCTGCCTTAAGTTTGCAACAGATGGGATTTTCTCAAGTTTACTCAGTTGCGGGTGGTTTTCAGGCCTGGCTGGATGCCGGTCTGCCGGTTGAGGTCTAAGTGTGCCTTGCAACAATAAGCCCGCAGTTGCGGGCTTTTTGTTGCAAGGCGGCTGACCAGGTTCACCCCTGATGCAACAGTTTGCCCGTACTGTCGCGCACCTGAACGGCTACTTCAATGCCCTGACGCACGCTTTGCGTCACGACACAGAAATTCTCAAACTGACTTAAAGCACGCTCCAGATGGGGCAGTGTGCTCGCGTCAGTGCCAAGCTGTAGCTCAACCTGCAGTTTGCCAATCCGCCAACGGCCTTCCTGCCGCTCCAGTTCGCCATGCACAACGGCCTTCACTTGCCCCGGCTCTTCTTTAAATTTCCGCACAGAAAACAATAAGCTAGCTGCCAGACAATTGGCGACCGCGGCGGCCAGTAGAGAGGACGGATTCGGCCCTTCGCCGTGACCAAGCGGTGGGGTTTCGTCGCTGAACAACTGACCGGCCTCACCAAAGTCAATTTCGAATTTATAGCCATCTAATAAACGCAGCTCGACGCTGAATTGCGGTTGTTCTGCCATGAGACCTGCTCCTATTGAAAGTTGGTTTGACTTGTCAGCCTTGGCTGTCGATGCGTTTCAGCAATTGAATAAACTGATCTATCTGTTGCTCGTTTTTTGCATCGATATGATATTTCTGGTGAAAACCTAAAGTGAGGCTGACGCCTTCAGCAAAGAAATATAGGTCATAGCCATCAAAACCGGTGGCCACCTGCATGCCTGCCAGCTCAAATCCATTGCCTACCGGCGTCTGCGCCGGTGTCCCCTGTTTTTCGACCTTGCTGAATACCTTCATCAGTTGTTTCGCGTCGATTAAATTTTGCATTTCCGGCATTCCCGAACCAGCGTTTCCATAACTGAGACTACACTTATCTTAGTGCGCAAGGCAGAAATTGCCCGAGCTGAACATTCAGTACGTAGACAATGGACAGTCAGATGAAAGTACCTCAAAACATGTTACATCAGTATTTCCCGCCTTAATTTTGTCCCAAATGTCCTCAGTGTACAAAAAAACTGCCATTTTTGTTGTTTAGTTAGCGATCTTAAACGATTAAAAAATGTCTCAATTGTTGCTAATGTCTCAAGTGTCCTGTACTTTAACGATGAGCAATCAGCAACGATTCAGCTAAAATCCGTTCCCCCCAACGAGGTTGAAGTGATGCAGTTACATAATTTCAGGATAGGTGTGCGACTCACCATTGGTTTTGCGTTCCTCGGGATCTTGTTGCTGATACAGGGCGCGTTTGCCCTATACAGCATGAATTCCATGCACAAAATCACCGAAGCGATAGATAAAACAACCATTCCAAGTCTGGAACATCTGGCGGCACTGAATCTGAATGTGATGCGGATGCGGGTTTTTACGCTGCGCCTGCTGATCGCGCAGAACGATACCGAATTACAGGTCGCCAAAGAGACCATTAAAGAAATCAATCAGCATATCGCAGATGCCCGCCAGCTTTATGAACCGCTGATTTCCATTGACGGTGAACAGGCAAGTTATGACCAGTTCAGCAGCGCCTTTTTACGGTACAGCCAGCTTAAAACAGAGGTCGCTGCGCTGGTGGACGCTAATCGCCATCAGGAAGCGACGAATCTCGCCAATACCAGCCTGGCTGATGCGGCAAATGATATGGCTAAAGCATTGCTGCAGCTCAACGGGATGATCACCCGACATGCAACAGAGCAAGCTGAATTGTCAGAAGAAAGCTACGGCCACAGCTGGAGTTATGTGATTGGTATTGTCTTGGTCAGTTTGATTATGGCAGCAGTGGCCTCTGTGGTACTGAGCCGCAGTATTGTGATCCCGGTGCGGCGGGCGCTACGCCTGGCGCAGAAAGTTGCCGGCGGTGATTTAACCCAATCTATTGAGGTCAGCGGCAAAGACGAGATGGCGGAACTGGCCGAATCGATGCGGACCATGCAGCAAAACCTGCGCGAGACTATCCGGCATATCGCTGCATCTTCACAAACTCTGGCGTCTGCATCGGAAGAACTCAATACCGTAACCGACAGCGCAGCCGCCGGAATGACCCAGCAAAATGATGAGATCCAACAAGCGGTTGCAGCCATTACCGAAATGAGTGCGGCGGTGGATGAAGTCGCACAGACGGCCATGGCCACTTCAGAAGCGTCGACGCAGTCTGCGCACAATACACAAGTCAGCAAACAACAAGTCGAACAGACTGTAACTGCTATCAAGGACATCAACAAAGACATGGCGATTAGTGCCGGCCTGGTTGGCGAACTGGCGGAACAGTCACAACATATCGGCAAAGTGCTGGATGTTATTCGCGCCATTGCGGAACAAACCAACTTACTGGCATTAAACGCGGCGATTGAAGCGGCACGCGCCGGTGATGCCGGCCGCGGTTTTGCGGTGGTGGCGGATGAAGTGCGGGCGCTGGCGCATCGCACCCAAAGCTCGACCAAAGAAATCGAACTGATGGTTCAGAACATTCGTGGCGGTACACAGGCCGCAGTTGCTTCGATGCAACATAGCCGGGACAAAGCTGAGCTGGCACTGGAGCAGGCGAACAAGGCGGGTGATGCACTGGACATGATCGCCCAGCAAATTCACCGTATCAGTG
>CBFGPY010000210.1:0-5629 GCA_965650755.1 uncultured Chromatiaceae bacterium
AATCTATATAAAACAAAAATATAATCTCATTTTTTCTTGGTTAGAGTCTTTTTCAGAAAGTCAATATTGCAGTTGTGGATAAGATCAGCCCATAATGCGGGTCTTTCCTCAACACCTGCCTTGTCAAATACCAATTATTCGGGGCTGCTGGAGATATGGTGTATCAGTCTGTTTGGCAAAATTGCCTGGAAGCGCTGCAGTCCGAACTGCCGGCACAACAATTCAGTATGTGGATCCGTCCGCTGCAGGCTGATAGTTCACATGATGCTTTAACGCTGTATGCACCGAACCGCTTTGTGCTGGATTGGGTCCGCGACAAATACCTGAATCGTATTAACGAGCTGATCCATGATTATTGTGGCGATCATTCGCCTCGCCTGCGGTTTGAGGTGGGCAGTAGCCAGAAAGTAGCGAAAACAGTGGCTGTGACACCAAGTCGCGCTGCGCCGGTCGCAGTGGCTGCCGCACCTGCAATGGTTGCCGAACCTGCGCCAAAAACTATTGTGCGCAGCAACGTCCGTACTAATTATACCTTTGATAATTTTGTCGAAGGTAAATCGAACCAGTTAGCCCGTGCTGCTGCCAGCCAGGTCGCCGACAACCCTGGGTCTGCCTACAATCCGCTGTTCCTCTATGGTGGAACCGGTCTGGGTAAGACTCACCTGTTACACGCTGTGGGCAATGGTATTTTGGCCAAAAAGCCAGATGCCAAAGTGATTTATATGCATTCCGAGCGTTTTGTTCAGGATATGGTCAAAGCGCTGCAGAATAATGCGATTGAAGAATTCAAACGTTATTACCGCTCTGTCGATGCTTTGCTGATTGATGACATTCAGTTTTTCGCCAAGAAAGACCGGTCTCAGGAAGAATTTTTCCATACATTTAATGCATTACTTGAAGGTAACCAGCAAATCATTTTGACATCAGACCGTTATCCAAAAGAGATTGACGGGGTCGAAGAGCGGCTGAAAAGTCGGTTTGGCTGGGGCCTGACTATTGCTATTGAGCCACCTGAGCTTGAAACGCGGGTCGCTATTCTAATGCGTAAAGCACAGGAAAATAATATCCGTTTGCCGGAAGAAGTTGCCTTTTTTGTTGCAAAACGGTTGCGCTCGAATGTGCGTGAACTGGAAGGCGCTTTAAACCGGATCACTGCCAATGCGAATTTCACCGGCCGGCCTATTACGATCGACTTTGTACGCGAATCACTGCGTGATTTACTGGCATTGCAAGATAAACTGGTCACCATCGAAAACATTCAGAAAACAGTCGCTGAGTATTACAAAATTCGTGTAGCAGACCTGTTGTCTAAACGCCGTTCCCGTTCTGTTGCCAGACCGCGGCAGATGGCTATGGCGTTGTCTAAAGAGTTGACGAATCACAGTCTGCCCGAGATCGGTGATGCTTTTGGCGGCCGTGATCACACCACTGTGTTACATGCTTGTCGCAAGATAGAATCGTTAAAAGAAGAAACGCACGAAATCAAAGAAGATTTCCAGAATTTGATCCGTACTTTGTCGTCTTAATAGGGACTGGTTATGCATTTTATTATTGAGCGTGACGCTTTATTAAAACCGCTGCAAATGGTTTCAGGTGCTATCGAGCGCCGGCATACTTTGCCTATCCTGTCGAATGTGTTGCTCGATGTGACTGCAGATCAAATCGCATTAACCGGTACAGATCTGGAAATTGAGTTGGTTGCCAGTGCTTTTCCACAACAGGTTATAACGCCGGGCCGTGTCACTATTCCGGCGAAAAAGCTGTTAGATATTTGCCGCTCGTTACCAGAATCTTCGGTTCTGACTTTGCATTTGCAAGGCGAAAACTGCGTGGTCAGCACCGGAAAAAGTAAATTTACTCTGGCGACTTTAAGTGCCAACGACTATCCAAACCTGGAAAGCTGGCAAGGTGAAGTTGAGTTTGAGCTGAGTCGTTTGCAGCTGCGCAAATTGTTAGACGACACGGCTTTTTCCATGGCGAACCAGGATGTCCGTTATTATCTGAATGGCCTGTTATTTGAAGTCGATAATGGCACTTTGCGCACTGTTGCGACAGACGGTCATCGCTTGGCTTTGAGCTCACTGGAACTTGCAGTGACAGCAAACCAGCAGAAACAAGTGATTATTCCGCGCAAAGGTGTTCTTGAGTTAATGCGACTACTGGCCGCTGATGATCAACTGATCCGCCTCAGTATCGGGCAAAATCATATCCGTCTGACGGATAGCCAGTTTAGTTTCAGCAGCAAATTAATCGACGGCCGCTTTCCTGATTATCGGCGGGTATTGCCGCGAAACAGTTCCCGTCAGCTGACAGCTCATCGCGCAGTATTAAAGGACGCCTGTGTTCGCGCCTCGATTTTGTCTAATGAAAAGTATCGGGGTGTGCGATTCACGCTGAATCCACAAGAATTACAGATTGTGGCGAATAACCCGGAACATGAACAGGCCGAAGAAGTCATTGAAATTGAGTACAACGGTGACACGCTGGAGATTGGCTTCAACGTGGGTTATGTGTTGGATGTACTGAATACATTAAATACCGATTTGGTTGTGATGCATTTAAGTGACGCCAATTCCAGCTCGTTAGTCGAAGGGGTTGGCAACGCCGGTGCCCTGTACGTTGTGATGCCGATGCGACTGTAAGCTATGGCGCTGACGTCGTTGCAATTGCTGGAGTTTCGTAATATCCAGCAAGCGCAGTTAGATTTTGATCCACAATGGAACTTGATATACGGTGCCAACGGTAGTGGCAAAACCAGTTTGCTCGAAGCGATTTATCTGTTGGCGCATGGACGGTCATTTCGCACGGCAAAGCCGCACAAAGTTATTCGGCACGAGCAAAATCAATATACCTTGTTCGCCCGGGTTGATTGGTCGTTGCAGCAAATTGGTGTTGGTATGCAACGTGATCGCCAAGGAGACTGGCAAGTACGGTTAAATGGTGAGGCGGTTCAAAGGTTGGCTGATTGCGCCAGCTTATTGCCCGTGCAGTTGCTACAACCAGAAAGCTTTCGGTTGTTTTTTGGTGGTCCGAAGGAGCGGCGGCAGTTTTTTGATTTGGGATTGTTCCACGTGGAACCATCTTTTTACGATGTTTGGCTGCGTTTTCATAAGGTGTTGAAGCAGCGCAACGCTTTATTAAAGAGCAGACAGGCTTATGGGCCGCAATATCAGTTTTGGGATCAGCAGTTTGTCGGGTATGCGTTGCAGTTACAGCAACTCAGACAAAGTTATTTAGGCAGTTTAGCTGCCGAGTTAACGCAGTTAACCAGTGCGGTCCCCAGTTTGCAAAATTTGCAGTTGGAGTTAACCCCAGGCTGGCAATATAGACGGCAGGATGCTGCTGAGTTGTCACAGCAATTACAGGATGGTTTTGCCACAGACCTTAAATTCGGGTATAGCCAGCTGGGTCCACAAAAAGCTGATTTGCGTCTCAAGGTCGACGGCGAGGTTGTGGATGAAGTTCTATCACGCGGCCAGTTAAAGGTATTGTTATTTGCGCTGAAAGTTGCGCAGAGCAACGTTATCGCCAAGCGGGGGCATA
Source organism: uncultured Chromatiaceae bacterium (assembly GCA_965650755.1). Lineage (GTDB taxonomy): Bacteria > Pseudomonadota > Gammaproteobacteria > Enterobacterales > Alteromonadaceae > Pararheinheimera. Next base: position 3,544 of record CBFGPY010000210.1, read on the forward strand.
AGCAGCCTCTGTTGTTAATCGATGATCTGGCGTCTGAGTTGGATGACCAATCCAAACGCCAGATTTTCAATTTTTTAGCTCAACTTCAATCGCAGGTTTTTATCACTGCAATTGAACCTGACCAGATTTTGCCGCAGCTAAATCAGCCGGCGGCAATGTTCCACGTGGAACATGGTCAGATTAAACGGACGGATAAAGATGGCCGAAGAACATAACTACGATTCCTCGAGTATCAAAGTACTAAAAGGTTTAGATGCAGTACGCAAAAGACCAGGTATGTACATCGGGGACACTGACGATGGCTCAGGTTTGCACCACATGGTGTTCGAAGTCGTCGACAACTCAATTGATGAAGCGTTAGCAGGTTATTGTAGTGACGTTTTTGTCACTATCCACAGTGATAACTCTGTTTCAGTGCGCGACAACGGCCGGGGCATTCCGACGGACATGCACGAAGAAGGCGTTTCGGCTGCCGAAGTCATCATGACTGTGCTACACGCCGGCGGAAAGTTTGACGATAACTCGTACAAAGTTTCCGGTGGTTTGCATGGTGTGGGCGTCTCTGTAGTCAACGCGCTGTCAGACAAACTGGAGCTGACGATTCGCCGGAAGAATCAGGTGCACAACCAAATCTACCGTTTGGGCGTACCTGATGAGCCATTAAAGGTCATTGGTGAAACCGACAGTACCGGGACTGAAATTCGCTTTTGGCCAAGCGATACCATCTTCACCGACATCAATTTCCACTACGACATTCTGGCAAAACGACTGCGCGAACTGTCGTTCCTGAATTCAGGCGTCAGTATTATTCTGACTGACGAGCGTACAGATAAGTCTGACCATTTTAAATATGAAGGCGGTATCGAAGCCTTCGTGCAATATCTGAACCGCACTAAAACGGCCATTCACCCGAAAGCATTTTATTTCAGCAGCACGCGCGAAGACGGTATTTCGGTTGAAGTTGCAATGCAATGGAATGATTCATTCCAGGAAAGCATTTACTGCTTTACCAACAATATTCCGCAGCGCGACGGTGGCACGCACTTAGCAGGTTTCCGTTCGGCATTAACGCGGGTGTTAAACACCTACATTGATGCCGAAGGTTACGCTAAAAAAATGAAGGTCCAAGCGACCGGTGATGACGCCCGGGAAGGCTTAACAGCAGTCATTTCGGTTAAAGTGCCGGATCCGAAATTCAGTTCACAGACCAAAGACAAACTGGTGTCTAGTGAAGTGAAATCTGCAGTAGAAAGTACCATGCATGAAAAACTGAATGAGTACCTGCTGGAAAGCCCGAACGATGCCAAAATCATCGTCACTAAAATTGTCGATGCAGCCCGCGCCAGGGAAGCTGCGCGCAAAGCCCGCGAAATGACGCGCCGTAAAGGTGCTTTAGATATCGCCGGATTACCCGGCAAACTGGCTGATTGTCAGGAAAAAGACCCTGCGTTATCTGAACTCTACCTGGTAGAGGGTGACTCTGCGGGTGGTTCTGCCAAACAGGGCCGCAACCGTAAGAATCAGGCAATTCTGCCACTGAAAGGTAAAATCCTGAACGTGGAAAAAGCCCGTTTTGACAAAATGATTTCCTCGCAGGAAGTTGGTACGCTGATCACCGCCTTAGGTTGTGGTATTGGCCGTGAAGAATACAACCCGGATAAAACGCGTTATCACAGCATCATTCTGATGACAGATGCGGACGTCGACGGCTCGCACATTCGCACCTTGCTGTTGACCTTCTTCTATCGTCAAATGCCAGAATTGATCGAACGCGGTTACATCTACATTGCGCAGCCACCTTTGTATAAAGTGAAAAAGGGTAAGCAAGAACAGTACATCAAAGACGATTCGGCGATGACTGAATACTTGACGACGTTAGCGCTGGATGAAGCATCTTTGCACGTCAACGCTCAAGCGCCAGGAATTAGCGGTGCGGGGTTAGAAGCGCTGGTGAACCAATACCACAAAGGTATGGCGACTATCGAGCGTCTGAGCCGCAAGATCCCACAGAATTTACTAACGCAGTTAATCTATGTGCCTGGCATCACTGCTGAACTGTGTAAAGACGCTGCAGCTGTAGAGGCCT
>CBFGPY010000211.1:0-5619 GCA_965650755.1 uncultured Chromatiaceae bacterium
ATTTACAGATTTGCGCAAAGGACGAATAAGCCAGGCAGCTTTGTTCGTGTTTGCTCGACAACGGCAGTGCGTGGCGGTGGAAATGATTGGCGGCAATATCGTGCAAAATCGCTGCTAAAGCGCCATCGCCGGCCCCATTGGTGTTTTTAATCCGCTCAGGGCCACCCAAATAAGGGTCGATGTGTGAATAGACTTTCAGTGGTTCCGCACAGTGTTTTTTCTGCATCGGCCGGCTGAATTCAAACTCGTTGTAATCCGGTAAAGCGCCGGATTTAATCGGGTTGGTCGTCTCGCGCTTCACGCTGGCGTCGGTGTAACCACAGAGGTACAAACCTTCAGGCCCCGCGGTGACCAGCACCATATCGGTCAGCTCCAGCGCGGCTTCAGCCGCGAGTAGCGGGTCGGTGATACCAGTCAGCGCCGCAGCTTCTAATTCATTCATCGCCAGCATATCGACATAATCAGTGACGGTTTGCAGAATGAGTTCGCGATGCTCTTCCACCAGATGCTTAGTACCCAGGCTCATTACCACCGGCACACCATGACGCTTGGCCAGCTCCAGCGTCCGTAGCATCGCCTGCTGAATAGGCTGTCCGCTGGCGCGCAGCGGATAAGCACTCAGCACCAGCGCTGCGGCCTTGGCGATAATATCTTCCGGAATAGCGTCGGCACTGAGTTCATCCATCGCGCCCGGGTCAATCACAAAGGTGCGTTCGCCGTCTGGCGTGATCATCGTGATACCGCGACCTATGTCACCGGCCACACCCTGCAGATGATTCATATCGACTTTGCTGCTGGTATGACACAAATAATGATAAGCCGGTGAGCCTAAAGCGATATTGGCGGACATCACGCCGAGTAACACTGACTTGTCGTCAGCCAGCACTGAATAGTTATGGATGGTATTCCCTATAGTGCCGCCGGCAAAGTGGTCAGAAATCGCCGCGCTTTGCACCAATTCCTGATAAATCTGGTCAGCCTTGCCGTGTTCCACCAGATTCGATAAGCCTTTACCAATACCGTATTTTTGCAGGAATTCGTCGCTGACATTGGCCACCACATCCACAATGGTCTGGTCCAGGCCAACCACATAAGTATCCAACTCGGGGCGGACTTCAAAACTGGGTAACTGTGGTTTTGGTGAAGACACCGGGAAATAATGCTTCAGTTTACGGCGGCCGGGAAATTTCATAGCGGGATCCAAGAAAAGGTCAGTCCAGTATTTTAGCAAAACTGAGCTGTAGCGAGCCAGCGCGCTGACAGGCTTAATTCAGCGCGCAGTCGCAGACGTTGATAAAAATTAAGCGACGTCGGCCTCATCACGCAGAAACGTCAGGTCGTGGGGTTTGGACAGTTCGCGGCTAAATCGATAACCTGCCAGGTTAAACGCCCGTAGCGCTTCAACAGAATCCGCTTGTTGTTCAATCACATAACGCGCCATCAGACCACGGGCTTTTTTGGCAAAAAAGCTGATGATTTTGTACTGGCCATTTTTCTGATCTTTAAACTGCACGTTGATCAAAGGCTTCGCCAGCTGTTTGGGTTTCACCGCTTTAAAATATTCCTGAGATGCCAGATTCAGTAAAAATGGCGCACTGAGCGCTTCAAGCTGTTGGTTCAGGCTCTCAGTAATTTGGCTGCCCCAGAACTGGTATAAATCTTTACCGCGTGGATTGCTGAGGCTAGTGCCCATTTCCAGCCGGTAGGGCTGCATCAGGTCTAATGGCCGTAACACGCCATATAGTCCACTTAAAATGCGCAGATGCTGCTGGGCAAAAGTGAGCTGGGCATCGGACAAGCTTTGAGCATGCAGGCCCTGATAGACATCGCCGTTAAAGGCAAATAACGCGGCTTTAGCATTGTCTGGCGTAAATGGCAGGCTCCAGCTGGCAAAACGGGCGGCATTGAGGCCGGCCAGCTTGTCGCTGATATGCATCAGCTGACTGAGATCAGCCGGCGTCAGTTCACGGCACACTGCATTTAATTGCGCCGCTTCTGGCAGAAAATCCGGCTGTGTCAGTGGCAATTGGCGGGATAACGGCGAAAAATCCAGATCTTTGGCCGGAGAAATAACCATCAACATCGAAGCATATTCCTGAAGGTAAAACTGCGGCGCGACTATAAGCTGCACTCAGCTCAGTTGCAATAAGCTGTTCAGCTCTTTCATCACTGCGGCAAAACGTTTGGTGTTGCCTTCGTTCAGCTCACTTTGTTCCAGAATTTCCACGCAGCGCCGCGCCAGTTTGGCAGTATCTTTGGTGACGCCACCGATTTTGCTGATGGTTTGTAGTAAATTCAGCGCCAGACTGGGGTTATATGGCATGTAATCAAAAGCTTTGTTAAAAAATTCCAGCGCCCGGCCATAATAGCCATTCTGATAAGCATCCAGACCGTCGTTGTTCAGCGTTTTAATTTCTTCGCGTAAATTGTCGTGCGCTTTGTGTTCAGACTGGATCAGTACTGTCAGCGTATTGGCCAACAAATCGTCATACTCCGCCATCTCATCCAGCTGCTGCATAAACTCGTCACTGCGCGACAAATTACCGGCTTCAAAATAGGCTTTGGCTTTATCAAGACAAGCTTCTGCACTCAGCGGTTTACCGGTTTGGGCAGCGTCACTTTTGGCCAGTAACTCGCGGGCTTCATCGATGTTGCCGCGCAAAATCGCCACGCGTGCCCGTACCGCCAGCTCTTCATGTAAATAAGATTCCAGCGCAAAACGTTTGCCGATATTCGCCAGAATCTCATCAATCTTTTTGAAATGCCGGGTCTGTTCCAGCTTATTGGCTTCTTTGGTCAGCTCAAGGATCGCGCGGGCATAATTGAGGAAATTATCCGGTGTATCAAAAATGGAATAACGCGCCGCTTGTTGCAGCCGGGCGTAAATTTTGACGGCGTCGTCTTTCAGGCCATTGATATTGGCCAGATTCGCCAGCGCCTTTTGTCTTTTATAGTTTTTCGGCGACAGCTTGGTCACGTCGTTCAGCGTTTCATAAGCGTCTTTATACAGCTGGCGTTTGAGGAACAATCGCGCCAGCCAGTCCAGCGCTTCAACGCGGGTTTCATCCATTTTACTCAGTTCACGCAGCTCGAACTCCGCTTCCAGCCAACGCTGCTGACAAAAACGTGCGATAGCAAGACCAAGCTTGGCCCAGGCATATTCCCGCCGGTTCAGAATGGACAAATACAGCTGTTCAGCGGCCTGATAATGTTCAATTTTCAGCAGTAACTCACCACGCAGCCGTAAGGCAAACACCGCAAATTCCGGGTCGTTTTTTATCACGAGCTCGCAGGAGTTTGCCGCTTCGATAAACAAGTCCTCAGCAATTTCCTGGTAAACCTTGTTCAGGCAATGTTTGATTTCGAAGGCACGCATCAGGCGTTTTTCGAGCTGGACAAAAGAAAAGGGTTTGAGCAGGTAAGAATCCGGCTGCAGTTCAATCACGCCGTGCACTATCTGGCGGTGACTCTCAGCGCTGATAATGATAAAACAGCAACCCGGCTTTAATAAACGTAAATGTTTCAACGCTTCAAATAGTTGATAACCATCTTTGCCTTCGCCAAGGTTGAAATCGGATAAAATGAAGTCATATTGGATTTCTGTACAATTGGCTATGGCAGCGTTGGCATCAGGGGCTTGGGCAATATGTTCAAAACCGATCTTTTGCAGCATGCCTTTGATCGATGCGCGCACCGGATCACAGTCATCAACGACCAGGACTTTTTTTGATTTATAAAATTTGAGATTCAACTGTTGTACTGCCTTCACAAATTGCGACCAAACTGCCGTACATGGCGCAACAGATTTTTGTCTTTGTTAACGTTCAAAGAGACAAAATGCTGTATCCGTATGAGGCCGGAACAACCGACTGAAACCAACTATAGTAATCTGACAAAAAATCAGCAACAGGCCTGACAGAATTCAGTGTTTTCACGCGTTTTCTGTTGTAATATTTCTACATAATTACGCTTTTAAACGGCCGCACGGCTAAAAATGCGACTAAAAATGGTTAAATAACAATATGACAACACTTCTTGATCAACTCAAAGCCGTCACTACCGTCGTCGTCGACAGTGGTGATCTGAATGCCATCGAACAATTTCGTCCGGTCGATGCCACAACTAACCCTTCATTGTTATTAAACGCCAGCGCCTTAGATTTCGCTAAACCTTTACTGACAGCAGCTGCGGCCTATGCCAAAGGCAAAACGGCAAATCAGGCCGAACAGCTCAGCATCGCCAGCGACAAGTTCGCGGTTGATGTCGGCACAGCTATCAGCAAACTGGTGCCGGGCCGGGTTTCAACCGAAGTCGACGCCCGCTTAAGTTTTGATACCGAAGCCACTATTGCCAAAGCCCGCCAACTGGTTGCGTTGTATGCAGAAAATGGTATCGGCAAAGACAAAATTCTGATCAAAATCGCCTCCACCTGGGAAGGTATTCAGGCTGCACGCACGCTGGAGCAGGAAGGTATTCAATGTAACCTGACGCTGTTATTCCATTTGTGTCAGGCCCGCGCCTGTGCCGAAGCCGGCGTATTCTTAATTTCGCCATTTGTTGGCCGTATTCTGGACTGGTACAAAGCCAGCACTGGCCAAAGCTATGATGCCGAGACCGATCCGGGCGTGATTTCTGTGCGCGAAATCTATCGTTATTTCAAACACCATGGCCACAAAACCATCGTGATGGGTGCAAGTTTCCGTAACGTTGGCGAAGTGTTAGCACTGGCAGGTTGTGACCGGTTAACTATTGCGCCGGCACTGCTGGATGAACTGAGCAAACAAAGCGGCGAGCTGGTGGTACATCTGCGTGATGAAGGTGCAACCGCAGCCAAACCAGCTGAGCTGACCGAACAGGCGTTCCGCTGGGCGCTGAACGAAGATGCGATGGCCACCGAAAAACTGGCTGAAGGTATCCGTAAATTCGCCATCGACCAGCGCAAGCTGGAACAAGTGATCACTGCTGCGCTCGCTTAAGCACAGCTTTTTAACAGGAGTTTATTATGTCGTCTGCAGTCTGGAGCCAGTTGGCCACGCTCGCCAAAGCCCCACTGAACCTGCGTCAGGAATTTGCTGAAGATCCACAGCGTGCGGCGCGTTTTACCGCCAAGGCCCTTGGGATCACGCTGGATTATTCAAAAAACCTGATAACTCGTGGCATCTGGCAACAACTGCTGGATCTGGCAACACAAAGCCCACTCGCTGCAAAACGGGCTGCGATGTTTGCCGGCGACAAAATAAACAATACCGAAGACCGTTCTGTCTGGCACGTTGCGCTGCGCGCGCCGGCGGACCAGTCACTGCAGCTGGACGGTGAAGATTTACAGGCGCAAATTGCCGCCTGCCGGGCGCAGATGTATGCGCTGGTTGAACAGCTTAATAGCCGCCAGTATCTGGGTTATCAGGGCAACCCTATTACTGATCTGGTCTGGATTGGTATTGGTGGTTCTCTGCTTGGCCCACAAATGGCGCTGGAAGCCTTAACGCCTTATCAGCAGAGCCCGGTCAAAGTGCATTTTGCCGGCAATATTGACGGCGCTGTGGTCAGTGATGTGGTCAAAGCCCTTAATCCGGCGACAACGCTGGTGTTTGTTGCTTCAAAATCTTTTGGAACTGAAGA